>CAZWRD010000029.1:0-27306 GCA_964636105.1 uncultured Bacteroides sp. | reverse complement strand
AAAAAAAATCCGCATTTGCATGCGGATTCCGTATTAATAGGTTTTTAAAAACAGATTATTCTTCGATAATCACAATTTTTTCAATTTTATCACCCTGACGAATTTGGTCTATTATATCCAAACCCTCGTAAACTTTGCCAAAGCAAGTATGCTGACGATCTAAGTGCTGTGTATTTTGGCGATTGTGACAGATAAAAAACTGCGAACCTCCGGTATTTCTTCCGGCATGTGCCATTGATAATACGCCTTTGTCGTGATACTGATTATTGCCGGTTAACTCACAATTGATTTTATAACCTGGTCCACCCATTCCATTTCCGTTGGGGCATCCACCCTGTATAACGAAATCAGGAATTACTCTGTGAAATTTTAATCCATCGTAAAATCCTTCATTCGAAAGTTTTACAAAATTAGCAACTGTATTAGGTGTATCCTCTTCAAAGAAATTTACCTTCATGATACCTTTAGCGGTATGTATTTCTGCTTTTTTCATTTATTATTGATGTTTTATTTAAAATATACTATTTAATTTTCCCGTCTTCCGTCTTCCATCTTCCATCTTCCGTCTTCCGTCTTCCGTCTATTCAATAAATCTGAACAGCTTGCTCCATCTTATTTTATTAAACAAACTTTCGTCTTTATCTAATGAAAGCCAAACAAAAGAAGCCTTTCCAACCACGTGGTCTTCGGGTACAAAACCCCAATAACGCGAATCGGCCGAATTATGACGGTTATCTCCCTGCATCCAGTAATAATTCATCTTAAAAGTGTATGTTTTGCTCTCTTTATCGTTGATAAATATTTTATTATCCTTAATTTCAAGCTTATTGCCTTCATAAGTCTGAATTATACGCTTATACAACGATATATTGCTATTACTAATATCAACCGTAACTCCCGCTTTAGGAACATAAATCGGACCATAATTATCTAAGCTAAAACGATAGTTAGAATCGAAAGGAAACAAACGGGCATCCCATAAACCTTTAGGTGAAATAATAGGTTTAACATCAACCACATTAGGTAAAGCTTTGATTAGTTTTACATTTTCTTCGGTAAGAGGCAAAAAACCATATTGATTCATATTCGAAATATCTTCTTCTGAAATACTCATACTTCTCATTTGTTTTTTATAAACAGGAGTTCCGTTTGTAATAATCTCGTAGTTAAATTGGCGATCTTTCGGATTTTCAGCCATTTTACCATTTATATACACCTGTCTGTCAACAATTTTAATACTATCGCCAGGTATTGCCAAACAACGTTTTATAAAGTTTTCGCGTTTATCAACAGGGCGGGCAATAATATCGCCAAAATGCGTTTTATCGCTCCAAACCAAATCTCTGCCATATTCTTTCACCAAAGCATAATAGCTGGCATTGCTTTGCCAAGCTGTAGAAACAGTGTCTCCATCAGGATAATTAAATACAACCACATCATTGTTTTTTATCGTAACAAAACCAGGAAAACGATAATATGGCAATTTTATCCATTCCAAATATGATTTAACATCTTTGGTTAATGGCAAGGTATGATGCGCAAAAGGAAAAGCAAGCGGAGTATTCGGAATCTTTGGACCATAACTTATCTTGCTTACAAACAGAAAATCGCCAACCAAAAGCGATTTTTCCATCGAAGAAGTAGGAATGGTATATGCTTCAATAAAGAAAGTACGGATAATAGTAGCTGCAATTACTGCAAAAATAATGGCATCAGCCCATTCGCGGCTAACAGATTTTTTAATTACAGGCCAATCTTTAGGATGAACATACACATCATTTTTATTAAACCCTATGTAAGGCAAATAAAAAAATGGAATTAAAACACTAAGAGCCTGCTCAATTAATCCAAACTTTTTATAACATTTCACCAACTCTACAATCATTAGCATGATGGTAAAAACATTAATAAATGGAACCAAAATAAAAATATACCACCAAAGGGGTTTATTAATGATTTTGAGCCATATATAAAAATTATAGAAAGGAATCAGCACTACCCAACCTGGTGTACCGGCTTTCTCAAAAAGTTTCCATAAACCTACAAGGCTTAATATGAAAAATAAAATCGTCAGAATTGCATAAATACTCATATTGATTGTATTAAATATGTTTACAAAAGTCTTATAAAACGTTGATTATATAAAAATTATTACTTTAAAAAATGTTAAAACCAAATTAATCAATAGGTGACTTGAAAAGTCGAACTATTTGATTTAGTTGGGTTAATCCCGATTTAGTTATTGTTATAAATTATTTCTAATAATTTAATTACAATGCCGCACGTGCGGCATTCGATTGCTCATTTTCAAATGAGCAATTTGGATTAAAACAACATGTCTTTCATTTCATAAATACCTTTTTTACCTACCAAAAATTCAGCTGCCAATATAGCACCTAAAGCCAAAGCCTTGCGGTTTTTGGCTATATGTTTTATTTCAATAATATCATTTGCTGATTCATAAGTTATGGTATGCGTTCCCGGAACATCTGATTCTCTGACAGATTTAATACCCAAAACCGCATTATCATCAGTCAGTTCATTTTTCCAGCATTCTTTTTGCTGCATATTAGCAATAATATCATTGGCAAGCGTAATAGCAGTACCGCTCGGAGCATCCAGTTTTTGTGTATGATGAATTTCTTCCATCGATACATTATACTCTGGATAATTATTCATCAGCTGAGCTAATTTCTTATTAATCTGAAAAAACATATTAACCCCAACACTAAAATTGCTGGTATAAAACAAAGACTGTTTTTTCTCTGTACAAAGTTCTCTAACAATTTCCAACTGATCGAACCAGCCTGTAGTACCTACCACCACAGGCACATTTGCCGAAAAGCATTTCATCACATTATCAAGCACTGTAGCCGGAGTACTAAATTCGATAGCCACATCGGCCTGTAAGAAATTATAAATATGAGTGTTCCAATCTTCAAAAGAATCAATTCTTAAAAAAATTTCATGATTTCTTTCCTGAGCAATTTTTTCGATTTCTTTGCCCATTTTTCCATAACCTAATAAAGCTATTTTCATAAACAGATATATTGTAATTATTTAATTATCTAACGTTTTAATTAACTCTAATATCATAAAATCCTAAAAACTGAATGTAAGTTTAACTCCGGCAGCAGGCGGACTATCAAATCGAAAAGCGTTTTCATTGATTAACGGATCTATCCGCATACTCAGATTATTGCTTACATCAAAAGAGAAAAGATGCGCATAAACACTGGCATCTATCACATTAAGCAAATAAACCACTCCAGCCATAATATAGGTAAACTCCAAATTACGTTGATAATAATTTTTCAGCTGTTTGATACTATTATCAGAATATAAGACATATTTAGGATTTGGAATTAACGTAGTATCAGTACTTATTCTTGCAAAATATTCATCGCGATAAGTATGATATTTATTGGTATTAAAAATGGCAAAATAAGTAATGGTTGCAATACCTGCATACAAAATCGGGATTTTCCAGTATTGCTTATTATAAGCCTGACCTAAACCCGGAAGCACCAATGAATAAATAGTAGCTTTGTGTGGCGAATGATTCCGATATTTAATACTATCGGCCAAACTCTGAGAATGTGATTGATATGCAGAAAACACAAAAAGCACAATTAGCAAAGTGCTTAATGTGAATGTTTTTTTTAAATGATAAAAGCTTAAAAAAAATCCTTTTTTCAATATTTCAGCAGTATTACTTATTATCTTTCAACAGATTAATGATTCTTTCAAAATCTTTATCAGAAGTAAAAGGGATGGAAATATTTCCACGTCCTCTATTATTGCGTTTGATATCAACTTTAGCAGAAAAATGCTGAACAAGAGAATCTTTTGCTGTTTTATACTGAACAGGTAAAACCCCTTTTTCTTTTTTCAATTTTTTGGTTTCAGGATGGTTAATTATCCTTACCATTTTTTCAACTTCACGAACAGACAAACCATTTTCAACAATTTGCTTAGTTATAAACAATTGTTTTTCATAATCTTCCAAAGTAATTAAAGCACGGGCATGCCCCATGCTAATTTTATCATCGCGTATATCTAACTGAACTTCGGCAGGCAATCTGAGCAAACGCAAATAATTGGTAATGGTAGTACGATCTTTACCTACTTTTTCGCTCATTTGTTCCTGAGTTAACTTACATTCGTCAATTAAAGCCTGATACGAAAGAGCAACTTCAATGGCATTTAGGTTTTCTCTCTGAATATTTTCGACCAATGCCATTTCGAGCATCTGACCATCAGTAGCAAAACGGATATATGCCGGAACTTCTTCCAAACCCGCAAGCTTAGAAGCCCTTAATCTTCTTTCACCTGAAATAAGCTGATATTTATCGTGTCCAATTTTACGAACGGTAATAGGCTGAATAATCCCCTGATGCTTAATTGAAGCTGATAAATCGTTAAGAGCCTGTTCTTCAAACTCAGTACGAGGTTGAAATGGATTTGCTTCAATTAAATCAACTGAAATACTAGCAATTGCACCTACAACAGTACCTGTACTATTATTGTTATTGTTATCCTCATCATATTCAGGGATTGCTAATAAGGCACTTAAACCTCTTCCCAAAGCTTGTTTTTTGGCATTCATGCTAAAAATTTATTTTTTTGTCCTGTTGTTTTATTTTAGTTAAATCGTTGTTTTGCAGTATTTCTCTAGCTAAGTTCAAATAGTTTACAGAGCCCGAACATGATGCATCATGCATTATAATGGTTTCGCCAAAACTAGGAGCTTCACCTAATTTTGTATTGCGATAAACCAAAGTATCGAAAACCATTTGCTGGAAATGGGTTCTTACATCTTCTACTACTTGTTTTGCAAGTCGTAATCTTGAATCATACATGGTTAATAAAATACCTTCAATTTCCAAAGCACTGTTAAGTCTAGTTTGTACAATTCTGATGGTATTCAATAATTTGCCCAAACCTTCCAATGCAAAATACTCACACTGAACAGGAACAATAACCGAATCGGCGGCAGTTAATGCATTTACCGTAATTAGTCCCAAAGAAGGAGAACAATCAATGATAATAAAATCATATTCATCTTTGATTTTGGCAATTACCTTACGCATCATTTTTTCGCGATTGGGCATATTAATCATCTCAATTTCTGCACCAACCAAATCGATATGAGCAGGAATTAATTCAAGATTAGGAGTTGAAGTTTTTAGTATATTTTTATGAGGATCTACCTCGTCAATAATACATTCGTATATACTGGTTTTAATATTCTGAGGATCGAAACCCACACCAGAAGTCGCATTTGCTTGAGGATCAGCATCAATAAGCAATGTTTTCTTTTCGAGTACAGCAAGACTTGCACTCAAATTGATTGCAGTAGTAGTTTTTCCGACTCCTCCTTTTTGGTTTGCGATAGCAATTACTTTTCCCATTTGTTACTTTCTGAAAATGATGAGTATAAATAATATTACAATTAATACCTGCCATTATATTCTAATCTTAAAATTAAAGATATATGGTATGGCAAATTACATCTGAAAAATTAAACAAAAATTATAAACAGATGAAACAATGGCAATATTTTAGCATACAAAATTAAGATTAAAAATTATATTTTCAATCATAAAGTTAATAACAAAAAAAGCTGTTCAACAGAACAGCTTGTATATCAATAGTATAAATTTTATTAATCTTTGTTAACGTCTAAGCTGTCAAAATCAACATCAGTAAAATCAGATTCCAATCGATCTTCTGCTAAAAAACCTGTTTTTTCGCCAGTATTAATAAACGTAATCATTTCATCAAAACATGATCTAAAACTATCAAAATCTTCACGATAAAGAAATATTTTATGTTTATCAAAAACAAACTTAGCCAAACCGTTGTCAAAACGTTTTTTACTCTCTGTAATGGTTAAGTATTTTTCTCCATTTTTCGATTGTTTTACATCAAAAAAATAGGTACGCTTACCAGCCCTCACAGCGGTAGAATATACTGTATCCCGTTCAAATTGTTCAGATTCTTTCATTTTAACTTTAGAAATTTAATATGTAATTTAAGGCAAATGTAATAATTTATTTGTAATACAGAAAATTAATATTTCAACATTTTTACAAAAAATCTATTAACTTCAAATTATCAACATATTAAGATTAGTTAACAGAATTATAAACTATTAAGTTTGAAAAACAAAAATTATATTGTAATTTTGCAAACTAAACAAATGGTACTAATCATTTAAAAAACGCTCATAAAATTTATGCTCAACAGGCGATATTTACGTACAAAAGTGATGCAATCACTTTATGCTTATTTCCAATCAGATGAAAACCGTATGGACATTGCGGAAAGAAATTTGATAAAAAGTATTGATAAACTTTACGAACTTTACATTTATCAACTTTCAATTTTGTTTGAACTTGTAGAATTTACAAAACAAAGATTAGAAGAAAACAAACAAAAATATGTTCCTACCGAAGAAGATTTAAATCCGAGCACTAAATTTATAGATAACCGCCTAATCAAGCAATTAGCATCTAATAATAGTTTTGTACTTCATTATAATGAATTGAAAATAAATTGGTCGGAAGAACAAGATATTTTTAGGTCGTTATACCAGAAAATGAAAGAAACTACGGCATACATTGAATACATGAATTCAGAGAAATCTTCATATGCTGCTGATAAAAAAATTATTCTACAACTTTTCAGACGATTAATTATTTCGGATGAAAAACTTGAAAACTATTTTGAAGATAAGAACATTTATTGGGCTGATGATTATCAAACAGTTGCAATGATGGTATTAAAAACTTTAGATAGTTTTACAGAAGACAAGAATGAATATTATGAGCTTCCTGGTCTTTATAAAGAAGAAGACAGAACCAATGCAAATGATGACAAAAATTTCATAAAAGAACTTTTTAGAAAAACTATCATCAACAATGCCAAATACAATGAAATAATTGAAAACCATATGAATAACTGGGAAATTGAACGTATAGCCGTTATTGATAAAATTTTGATTAAAATGGCAATTGTTGAATTTACTGATTTTCCATCTATTCCTATTAAAGTTACTTTAAATGAATACATAGAAATTTCAAAAGGCTTTAGCGATGATAATAGCAAAATTTTTATAAATGGTATTCTCGATAAGATCATTACTGATCTTAAAACTAATAAATCAATTAGTAAACTTGGTAGAGGATTGGTATAAAAATATTAAATGATATAAAAACGAGCCATCATTTAAAAGAGATTCCTTTAAAATGCTTTTGGTTAGTTTTGATGAACTAATAATAGATTAAAGAATTGATGAAAACAAGAATTTTCTTTTTAGCACTAATTACAATTGGATTATTTGCCTGTAAGAATAATTCAGAAAAATTATCAACTGATTTGGTAAACAATCCCAATTCAGCAGATACAACAGCGTCTAGCGAAAACATGCCACAATTTCAGTTTGAAACCGATTTGCATGATTTTGGCAAAGCAATAGAAGGAGAAATCCTCACATATAGCTTCAAATTTAAGAATTCGGGAAAAGCAGATTTAGTAATAGCCACAGCAAGTGCAACTTGTGGTTGTACTGTTCCTACTTTTTCAAAAGAACCTATTCGCCCAAACGAAGAAGGAATAGTTACGGTTACTTTTAACACCAAAGGCAAAATGGGATTTCAACATAAAACAGTTACCTTAGTAGCAAACACACAACCAAGCAATTATGTTCTTAACATTAAAGCAACAGTTCATTCACCAGAAAACAATTAAGCAAATTAAATAACAATTATATATATGAATAATTTATTAAACATCATCTTAATGGCTCCTCCAACTGATGGAAAATCAGGTGGAAGCGGATTCGAATCTTTATTTTTTCTTGTCGCAATTTTTGGCGTATTTTACTTTTTCATGATTCGTCCACAAATGAAAAAAACTAAAGAACAAAAAAAATTCAGAGAAAACCTTCAAAAAGGACAAAAAATTGTTACAATCGGTGGTATTCATGGCAAAATCATTGAATTACAAGAAACTACTGCAATTATTGAAGTTGAAGGTCAAAACAAATTAAAGATTGAAAAATCTGCAATTGCACTTGACAATTCATCTCAATTGCAAGAAAACAAATAAAATCGCAAATTGCAATATTTAAAATTTTAAATCTCAATCTTTAACCAGATTGAGATTTATTTTTAAAACAAATATTTTGGAAACCGAATTTAAAAAGATTGCTGACAAAGCATTAAAAAACAAAAATATACAAAACAGAAAGAAACTAATTATTTTTTCTATCTGCTTATTTATCTCTTTGTTTTTTTGGACTTTAAAAAAGTTTTCAAAAGAATACCAACTTACACTTCAATATAAAATTCATTTTCATAATTTCCCCTCCGATAAAGTATTACTAAATAATACAGATAGCAGTTTTTTTGTTACAATCAAATCGCAAGGTTTTAATTTAATTTATCATCAGCTATTTAATCATAACGACAATATTTTAATAGACTTCTCTCAAATTAAATTACATGAGAATAACAATAATATCAGCTACTTAGGTGCTAGTCAAATATTAAAAGTAATTAAAAAACAAAGTGATATAAATTACAACATAATTGGACTATTTCCTGATACTTTTGCACTAAAATGGGAAAAAGCATTTTATAAAAATATTGCTGTTATTCCTAAACTCAAACTTAATTTTCAGAAACAATATCAACTATACGATAGTTTAAAAATAACACCCGATTCAATTTATATCAGCGGTACTAAAGACGATATTAGCCAAATACAAAAATTTTACACACAAAATCTAGTTCTTAATGATTTGAAATCGAATCAAACAGCTTATTTAAATATAATTAAACCAAAACAATTTCCAAAAATCAAACTTTTTGCAGAAAAAGTAAAAATCCATTTATCAGTTGAAAAATATACTGAATCAGAAATTGAAATTCCTATTGGTATCCTGAATAATACAAAATCGCAAAACATCAAACTATTTCCTGAAAAAGTAAAAATCAAATACATGGTTGCTTTGAAAGATTATAAAAAGATAAATGAACAAATGTTTACTGCTTCCATAAATACCGAACATTTTAATCTTTCAGACAATAAAACGAAAATAAGTATTATCAGAGTTCCTGAAAAAATTAAAATTCTTAATATTTATCCTGAAAAAGTAGAATATATCATCTTTAAATAACTGATTATGTTAAAAATAGGATTAACGGGGAATATTGGTAGTGGAAAATCAACAATTGCGAAAATTTTTAATATACTTGAAATTCCGGTTTACCAAGCAGATACAGAGGCAAAAAAGTTCTTAACAGATCCAGCAGTGATACAAGAACTTATAACCAAATTCGGGTTGAATATATTAACCGATAATAAGATTGACAATAAAAAACTGGCAACAATTGTTTTTGACAATACAGATTCTCTTGCTTTTTTAAATCAGTTGATACACCCCTTAGTAAAATCAGATTTCGATAATTGGTGTAACTCATTATCTGATAATTGCGAATTTATTATTATGGAAGCAGCTATACTTTTCGAAAGCGGGTTCGATAAATATGTTGATAAAACAATAGTGGTTACAGCTCCACAAAACATTAGAATTGAAAGAATTATAAAAAGAGATAAATCAACACAAGAAGAAATTTTAAAAAGAATGAAAAATCAGTGGGAAGAAGATAAAAAGAAAAAGCTTGCTGATTTTCTGATAAATAATAATGGTGAAGAATTAATAATTCCACAGGTAATTGAAATACATAAAAAAATCAGGCAATTACTATAATTACCTGATTCATTTATAATTTCTAACCAACTTACCTCATTTTCCTATTGTCTCGTCTTTCTTTAATTTCTTTAAGTAAAAACTTTTTGAAATCTCGTTCGGTTTGATAAAGTTTAAGCAATTTTTTAGCTGGTAATACTTTTTTAAACTCGGCATGGTATTTTTTACGTAAATCTAATATACGCTGAGCTTGAATTATTTGCTCGTCAGCCATATCCATTGCTTCTTTGTCGCTTATGGTTTCCACATTTACATCTCGATCTTCCAGATTATTTTTTCGAAATGCTTTTAAAAGTTCCTCATTTTTATCACTAAATTCGTTGTAAACTGGCCAAAATTGTTGTGCTTCAGCAGCAGTTAGAGCCAACTTATTTGTGATATAAGCAATTTTTTGAGTTTCAATTTTTTCTTTCAGAACTCCTTTTTTTTGTTCTCTTTGTGCATAATTCGCTAAAGGTAAAGTTATTATCAATAACAATAGCGAGCATTTAATTAACTTGTTTGTTTTCATACTATTAATGTTTTAAATATTACTTATTTTTTTTATTATTATATTTCTGTAAAAACATCATTTGACATTTCACTTTCCAATTCATTGCTCTCTGCTTCTAAAGCATCTTCTTTATTTTCATTATCTGTCAATTCAATATATGCGTCAACCAACTGATATTCTTCAACTTTATCAATAATTGTATTATCATTCAAAATCTCATCCCAATAAATTACATTTGTTTCTGTAAATTGTTTTTGTTTTGAATTATCTAAGTAAAAGAATCCAATTACCATTATCACAATTAATGAAGTTGCAATAGCAATTTGCGGATACTTCAACCATGCAATTACTGTCTTCTGATTCTTTGATGATTGCATCCTTACTTTTTCCTGAATACTGGAACTTAAATCGTCAAAATAATCGGCTGGTGTTTCAAAGCTGTTTTTCTTTTCAACTGCTGTAAGACCCGGTGCAATCTTTTCAATTTCAGATAATATATCGTTTTTGTTTTCCATTTTCTTAAATTATGATTCTTTGATAATTCTCAATTCAAAAGGTTTAATTATTGGGTTACACTTTCTTCAATTTTTTTTGCTGCAATATGATAAGAAGCCTTTAATGCGCCAACTGAAGTGCCAAGGACCTCAGCCATATCTTCGTATTTCATTTCGTCGTAATACCTCATATTAAAAACAAGTCGTTGCTTTTCGGGCAATTTTAAGATTGCCTGTTGTAATTTCATTTGTATTTCGTCGCCCGAAAAATATTTTGAAGTTTGTAATGAGTTGGATAACTGACGTTCTACATCAACAAAGGGTAAAAAGAAACGATTTCGTTTGCTTTTCAGATGTCCGAGTGCTTCATTGGTAGCAATCCGATATATCCATGTATAAAGTTTGGAATCTTCCCTAAACTGATGCAGGTTTTCAAAAACCTTGATAAAGGTATTTTGAGTAATGTCGTCGGCATCATCATGGTTGATTACAATGCGCCGAATATGAAAATATACCTGCTGCTTGTATTTATTAACCAGCAAACTAAATGCATAATTCTGCGAATTTTTGTCGCGAAACTTTTGCAAAATCTCTATGTCGTCAGTAATAGCCAATTATTTTTTTGTTTATTAAGGAACTTTAGACATCAAAATAACAAAAAAGTTTAATGCCTGAATTAAATTAAGTAATATTTTGTTGTTCGGATAAGTATAAACTTTATTCTCTTGATATCTAAAATCCGGAAGGATTTTTATTAGTGCTTTATTATATGATAGGTATGGATTATTGTTGTCATTTTATTATTTTTAAAATTCGTGTAATTCGTGTAATTCGCGGGCAATAAACTTCTTATTTGTGGATTTAAGGTAATTTATTATTCAGTACAAATATACTTAAGCTGCAATCCGCTAATTTTCCTGAATGCATTACAAATTCGGTCAGCATCATTCTTACGGACTGCAAAATGCAAACTGCAATTGTTTTCAAAAATCTGATTAAACTGATTGAGATTCTCATCTTTAAGCAATTTCATTACATCATTCATCTGAAGATAATCGAAACTGATTTCATAAACTTCATGTACAATCAAATCGAGAATTTCGGCAGCATCCAAAGCTTCTTTAGTAGCAGTTTTATAGGCATTTATCAAACCGCTTACACCTAATTTGGTGCCTCCGAAATACCTGATGACTACAACCAGAATATTGGTTAAGTCAAAAGATAAAAGTTGCCCGTGAATAGGCCTTCCGGCAGTACCTGAAGGTTCGCCATCATCATTAATTCGATAAGCCGATTTGTCGAAACCAAGTATATACGCATAGCAATGATGACGGGCATCATAATATTCTTTTCGTAACATTACCAATGCTTCTTTTACCTCATTTTCCGATTTTACTGGCAAGGCAACAGCTATAAATTTACTCCCTTTTTCCTTATAAATCCCTTCCGATCGGGCTTTTATGGTTTTATAGGTATCATCAAACATCATCATATCTCAAAATTTTTTATTTGGCAAATGCAATAAAAACAATGGTTCCCAAAGCGATTACAATTCCAAGCCAATTGATTTTATTAAGCTGTTCTTTAAAAACAAAATATCCGATTAAAGCAGATAAACTTACGATTCCGGTATTTAAAACCGGGAAGAAAATGGCACTTTCAATGGTTTCTACTCCTTTGAAAAAATAATATGTTGACAAAAAATTGAGTATTCCAAGCAATATTCCGGCTAAAACGCTTTTTAACTGTAATTTTTGTTTTAAAACCAGATAATTAACCACCAACCATATTATACCTATTACCAACGAGAAAAAGAAAATACAGGAAACAAACAACATGGTATTGAAACCTGCAAATTTGCGTTGGGCAAAGGTCATCATCGAATCGTTTAAACCATTTGCCAGAAAAAGTATAATCGGAAGAAAAATAAACCGCGGATTGATTTTCATATTGGCATTATTACTGAAAACCAGCAAAAAAGAAATTATGGCAAAAACCAAACCCAATACTTTCATCAAACTCAAACTTTCGTTTGCATACAAAAAAGCGCCTATAAAAACAGGAATTACTACCGATATTTTACTTGATATGGCAGTAATTGCCACTCCGGCAGTTTGCGACGAATAGGCAAAAATCTGAAAAGTCATGATAAAAATACAACCAATTACCATGGCATATGGTAGCCAGTTCTGATTAACTATCTCTGCTACGGTAAATGAATTCCACTGAATGGCAAAACCCAACATAGAGGCAGTGATATAATTAACCACTATTGATTGCAGTATATGAATATCATATTTTACAAATACCCTGAAAAGCATCAGGATTCCTGCCGAAGTAAGTATGGTAAGTATCAGATAAAGCATAGATTATATTTTGGCTATTAAATCTTTTGCAATATCTTTTCTGTAATATTTCCCATCATAATTAATAATTTCAGCACTTTTCAACGACAAAGCAATGGCTTCTTCAATGGTATTTCCAAATGAAGTGATTGCCAGTACCCTGCCTCCATTAGTCAGAATATTGCCTTTTTCATCTGTTTTGGTTCCTGCATGAAAAACAAGGCTATCGGTAACTTTTTCTATATGATGTATCTGTTTTCCTTTTTCGTAACTATTGGGATATCCTTTAGCAGTAAGTACAATGCAGGTGGCAAAGCGGGGATCAATTTCGAGTTGTTTGGTATTCAGGTTTCCATTGGCTATGCCTTCAAACAAATCGATAACATCCGATTTTATTCTCGGAAATACCGTTTCTGTCTCCGGATCGCCCATACGGACATTGTATTCAATTACATAAGGTTCGCCTTTTACATTCATCAAACCAATAAAGATAAAACCTTTAAAAGGAATATTTTCCTGTTTCAGTCCTTCTATAGTTGGGATAACAATACGTTTTTCAACCTTATCCATAAATTCTTTATCAGCAAAAGGCACATGACTTACAGAACCCATTCCGCCGGTATTTGGACCGCTGTCGCCCTCTCCTATTCGTTTATAATCTTTGGCAACAGGTAGTATTTTATACGAATTGCCATCGCTAGCCACAAAAACCGAAAGTTCGATACCCGACAAATATTCTTCTATCACCACTTTGGTTGAAGCCTCTCCAAACAAAGCATCAGCCAACATATAGCTTAAAACCTGAGCGGCTTCGCCTTGGTTATCGGTAATTATCACCCCTTTTCCGGCAGCCAGCCCATCGGCTTTAAGCACATAAGGTGGTTCTAATGAATTGATATACACCACACCATCTCTGATCTGACTTTTGGTAAAGGTTTTCGATTTGGCTGTAGGTATCTGATGGCGATTCATAAAGCTTTTGGCAAAATCCTTACTGCCTTCGAGCATGGCAGCCTGTTTCTGCGGACCGATTACCGGAATATGCTTTAAAGCTTCATCATTCAGAAAAAAATCGTGAATACCTTCAACCAATGGAATTTCGGGACCAACTACCAGCATTTGGATTTGATTTTCGAGAACAAAGCGCTTGATAGCCTCAAAATCCACCAAATCAAGATTTACATTAATACCGCACTGAGCAGTTCCGGCATTGCCCGGAGCAATAAATAATTTGCTAAGTTTTTTGCTTTCAGCCATTTTATAAGCCATGGCATGCTCTCTGCCACCCGATCCAAGAAGAAGAATATTCATTTTGTTTTTTCTGCAAAATAACGAAAAAAAATGGAAATTGAGCTAATGGGGTTAGTAAGAAAAGTGAATTTATAGAATTTATATTTGAGGGAATGAACGGTTTGGGCTAAACTAAGTTTAATGTAGATTCGGTTTTGTTGTACACTGTTTATTTTTTCCAATCATTCATAAGTTTTGCTAATTCATCAGCCTTCATCCCGTATAAATCAGGTAATGCAGCTTGGCTACCAGAAAGTGATTTAGATAGAGATTTAGTAATCTTATTTTTTCTATGGGTTTCCTTATAATCAAAGAAAACCATTTTCTTTTTTTTATTAAAAAAAGTACCAAGTACATTGTAGACAGGTATTTTTAAAACTCCAGCTTTAAAAGAATTTATGTCATTCCATTTTGTAAAATTTGACTTATATAGGCTACGAATCTCAAAACCATCTTTAGTCAATTTTAGATAATTAGAGTTTGGAATCAGTTCAAGTGTGAAAACAATTACTCCTATTCCAAAAAAAGAAATACAAAACCAACTTATTAAAGGGCTTTCGTCAATCAAGATAACTCCTCCAAGCACCAGAGTAAATGATATTAATAAGAGACCTATTGTCTTTAAATTTCTAGGTCTTAGTATTAATGTTTCTTTGTCCATTTGTTTGATGAAATAGTGTACAACATTTAAAAAACCACAATTCAATTTAGATAGAAGCTATAGAATTACAATTATTCCATGCAAATTTACATAATTATATTAAAAACCAAAGCTTTTGGTAAAATAATTCTATTAAAATTTGCTTTGCCTTAATCAAACATTCAGACCTATAAAAAATTAGAATATTTTGCATTCAAGAAAGGAGTTTTTCTATTCAAGATTTCATATTTTGTATTCAAGAAAGGAGTTTTCCCATTCATGAAACGATATATTGCATTCAAGAAAGGATATTTTGCATTCAAGAAAGGAGTTTTTCTATTCAAGAAACGATATTTTGCACCCAAGAAAGCTGATTTACTCCCTAAGAAACGATATTTTGCATCCAAGAAAGCGTAAATTAGATTTATAAATAAGCATATCTATTTCAGAAAACAAAAACCCAGCTATTTGTATTGGCATTCAATCAATCGAATATTTTATGGATTCTCTATAAAATCTATTATTCAATTAAATCAGTTATTCATTTACTCATTTAATTCTACCACCAACTTAGCTTATTTTTTCCCAGTTGCCTTTTACTTTTTTTATTTTATTAAGTTCTTCTTTAAGTTTAGCATTTTTGGGCATTTGCAACAATGGGTCTTCGCTAATAATATCGATAGCAATATCGCGAGCTACCTTTATTATTTTCTCATCTTTTACGATATCAGCCAAATGCAAATCTAACATACCGCTTTGCTGGGTTCCTTGTATATCGCCCGGACTTCTTAGTTTAAGATCAGCTTCGGCAATTTCAAAGCCATCGGTAGTACGAACCATGGTTTCGATACGTTTTTTGCCATCCGAACTCAATTTATGACTGGTCATCAAAATACAAAACGATTGATCGGCTCCCCTGCCTACTCTGCCTCTAAGCTGGTGCAATTGCGAAAGTCCGAAACGTTCAGCATTTTCAATTACCATCACCGAAGCATTGGGCACATCCACCCCTACTTCAATTACTGTGGTAGAAACCATAATCTGGGTTTCTCCTTTTATAAAACGCTGCATTTCATAATCTTTAACAGCAGCTTTCATTTGTCCGTGCACAATGCTAATGGCATATTCGGGCAACGGAAAATCGCGCGACAAGCTCAGATAACCATCTTCTAAATCCTTCAAATCCATGGTTTCCGATTCTTTAATTAAAGGATAAACTACATAAATCTGACGACCTGCCTTAATTTGCTGCCTCATAAACGAAAAAACCTTCAATCTTCCCGAATCGAAATAATGATAGGTTTTAATCTGCTTACGACCCGGAGGTAATTCGTCAATTGCCGAATAATCAAGATCTCCATACAATGTCATAGCCAAAGTTCGGGGTATAGGTGTGGCGGTCATTACCAGTACATGTGGCGGTGTTTGGTTCTTTTCCCAAAGTTTTGCCCTTTGCTCTACTCCAAATCGGTGTTGTTCGTCAATTATCACCAAACCCAAATTGGCAAACTGCACCGTATCTTCAATCAAAGCATGCGTACCTATTAATATTTTCAGTTTGCCACTTAGCAAATCCTCATTTATTTGTTTACGCTTTGCCGTTTTGCTTGAACCTGTGAGTAGTTCCACATCAATATCGAGCCCATCGAGCATACGCTTTATAGTTTCAAAATGTTGGTTAGCCAAAATTTCAGTAGGAACCATCAAGCTTGTCTGAAAATGATTATCGATAGCAATAAGCATACACATTAAAGCTACCAAGGTTTTACCACTCCCCACATCGCCCTGCAAAAGCCTGTTCATCTGCTTACCAGCTCCCATATCGGTTCTGATTTCTTTAATTACTCGCTTTTGTGCATTGGTTAGCTCAAAAGGAAGTTTCTCATGATAAAAACGATTGAAACAATCTCCAATTATTTTAAAACGATGACCTTGATTTTTTGTAAGTCTGATTTGTTTAATAATCAGCAAACTCAATTGCAAAAAAAACAGTTCTTCGAATTTAATTCTAAGACTTGCCTTTTGTAAAATATCGGCATTAGCCGGAAAATGGATATTTAATATGGCTTCTTCCCTAGAAATAAATCTAAATTTAGTAATAATTTCAGGCGTAAGAGACTCTGGTATTGACTGCTTAGCCATCAAAATAAGGTTTGCAGTTATTTTGCTGATTCCTTTAGAATTTAAACCAATCGATTTTAGCTTTTCGGTAGAACTGTAAAAAGGATATAAACCCTCAGTAATTTCTTGTTGACTCTCAGCTAAAGTCTCAATATCTGGATGACTTATATTAAAACTTCTATTAAAAAGGCTGGGTTTACCAAAAACAATATATTCTTCACCAATACGGAGTTTTTCTTTTATCCATTTAATCCCTTGAAACCAAATCAATTCAATGCTGCCGCTATCATCCTTCAAAATAGCGACCAATCTGCTTGCCCGCATTTGTCCGTGAGTTTCTATCGATACAATTTTGCCTTTTAATTGCACATATACCAAATCGTTGTCAATTTCGGCAATTCTGTGGTATTTACTTCTGTCGATGTAGCGGAATGGATAATATTGCAGCAAATCGCCAAAAGTACGGATATTCAGTTCCTTCGTGAGCATTTCAGCCCGTTTGGGACCTACTCCTTTCAGAAACTCTATTTTGGTATCGGCAAAGTTAAACTGCATTTATGTTTTTTCTGCAAACCTAATTATTTTATTCTTAAAAAAAAAAGAATCCATTATAAAATTTTATAATGGATTCAATAAATATTACAAATACAAAATACAAACTACTAATTATTTAAACTGTAACAACATTTTATAAGGCTATAAACAACTAAATTTATCTCACAACCGTTACACTTCCAACTCTTTCTCTCGATTTACCATTAACTTCTTTATAAGTAATATAATAAACATAAACACCCGGTGAAACATAATCGCCAACATTTTGATATTTTCCATTCCAACCCGATTCAAAATCGGTAGTTGAAAAAATTTCTTGACCCCATCTGTTATAAATAAACATTTGATAATCCTTCATATCAATTCCTTTGCCACGTGGTCTGAAAATATTCACTTCGGAGCTCAAACTTGAAGTAACCAATGCATTTGGAATATAAAATGAAATTGGGGTTTCCACCAAAATTGTTGTGTATGTAGAATCTTTACAAGCATAATCAGAAACCACTACAAGCCATACCACATAACTTCCACCACCCGAAAAAATATGCTCAGGCGATTGCAAATTAGAAATGTTGGAAGAAGAATTAACATCACCAAAATTCCAACTCCAATTTACCGCATTTGTAGATTGATCTGTAAAAATCACATTAGGTGCATCTGTATTTACAACCAACTGATTGGCTATAAAACTAGCAATAGGCTTAGGATGAACTTTTACAATACCACTTGCTGTATCTTTACAACCTGCATTATTTGAAGCTATTACCGTATAAGTTGTAGTTGCAGGAGGCGAAACCGTTAATGGATTTGTGGTAGCATTATTATTAGTCCATAAATAGCTAAGATTGCTTCCGCCACTTACGGTAAGTGTAGCAGAATAGCCGCTACAGATTTCAGCACTATCAACACTTATATTGGGAGGATTGCTTATTGTAACCAATGCAGAATCCGTTCCTATACAATTATTTAAATCAGTACCAACAACATAATAAGTCGTAGTAATTGGAGGGCTAACTTTTAATGGATTTATAGTTGAAAAATTATTATTCCACGAATAATTTAAGGCCCCATTTGCAATTAAAATTGCAGTATCATTCAAACAAATATTAGCATCATTAACACTAACAATTGGATTAGCATAAAAAACAACATTGGCAGTTGTACTATCTTTACATCCAAAACTATTTGTTCCAATTACTTTGTACTGAGTACTAATATTAGGGTTAATATACAATGGATTAGAAGTATAACCACCAGGATTCCATAAATATGTATTTGCTCCCGAAGCTTGCAAAACAGCAGTATCACCTTCGCAAATGGTATCAGAAACCGCAGTTATTATAGGTTTTGGATTAACTGTAACAATAGCTGTATCCTTATTTGTACAACCCCAGGTATTGGAACCAGTTACAATATAAGATGTAGTAACTAAAGGAGCAACTTTTTTAATATTTCCAGGCGTTAACCCGTTATTCCAAGTATAGGTATTAGCGCCACTTGCAGTTAGTTTCGCAGTATCGCCCAAGCAAACCGAAGTATCGTTTACAATTACATTAGGTTTTGGGTGAATTAGAATAGGATGAGTGATGGTAGAATAAAAACCGCCCATTGTATAAACGCCCAAACTAACACTATAAGTACCACCTGTAGCATAAGTATGAGTAGGGTTCTGAATAAAATCTGAACCTCCATCGCCAAAATCCCAAACCCATGCAGCAACAGGCAAACCAGTTATACTCTGGTCAGTAAACGTAATAGGTTGACCAGCACAAGCTGCCGAATCAGAAACAAAATTCGAAACCGTTGTCATACAAACTTTTTGAACATTCCAACAGCCACCTGTAGAACCACTTACTCCCCAATACACATTTGGATCGCCTGAAAAAATTCCATTTATAACATTCCCAGTATAAGAAATGGTAGGTGTGGCAGGCAATACAGTTGCATTACCAAAATAAACATTAATAGTCCCACTGCCTCCTGAAGAAGGAATCCAATTAAATCTGAATAAATGATATTGACCATCGGTAATATTTGCAGGAAAACCTACAGCAGAAGTATAAGAAGTTAATTGATTTGTAGTATTATGAAGTTCATCTCCATTTTTATGTATAGAAATATGCTGAAAGCTTGGATCGCTCGGATTATCAACATAAGTATCCATAACCACACCTAAGGATGGAGTAATTCCATGAAAACCAACACCCGAACCAGCACCAAAAACACCCGAACTTAATGGTTGTAAAACAAAACTCATTCCATCAGCACCACAAGTAGGTGGGTCATAATGAGGATTGTTTCTGTTTCCAAAATTTAAAGAAAGGGTTATATCAAATGGCTGGTTTAAATTGATTTTAAATATATTCCAAACCGCGCCAGCCTGGCCGGTTGTACTTGTTAATGTATAACAGCCCGAAGGTGTGGTAGGAATTGCTGTCCCTGCAACATTATATTGTTGTGCTTTAAGTTCATAAAACGTAAACCCTAACAAAAAAAGCAATAAAAATAAATATAAAAATAATCTTTTTATTACTGACACTAAGTATTTTTTCATATAAACATTCCTTTCAATTTAATTATTAATAGATTTTAATAAAAATATTGATTAAAAAACAAGCCAAATCAAGTAATTTTATGCTGTTTTTTCACTTTACAAATATAATAAATATTTGTTTAGTTTTTAAACATTTATAAATATTTAAACCGATTTAGTAAAAATAAAAAAAACTATGTTTTCAATCAATAAATTAGGTGTTGATTATAAAATTAAATAAACGATATTCTGGAAGATTTCTTAACCTAAAAATCAGCAATAAGTTGTAAAAAGTTTAGATTTTTTGCAATTTTTGAAACAAAAAAGCGCTTAAGCGATTTTTTATTATTTTTGCCAAATGAATAAAATTAAAATCATCATTAAATTTTTAAAATATCGATTAATATCTCAAACCAAATTCGATATTCACTCCCCTTTTGTATATGAACTTATTACAAAATGCATAAATGATAAAAAAAAACAATTGAATTACATTGAAATTGAAACCCTTCGTAAAGAATTATTGAAAAATAAAAAAACAATTGAAATTCAGGATTTTGGAGCAGGAAGTTTAGTTTCAACATCAAAAATTAGAACCATAAGTGAAATTACATTAAACTCAGCCAAACAAAAGAAATATGCTCAATTGCTTTACAGATTGATAAAGTATTTTAAACCACAAAACATTCTTGAATTAGGTACTTCATTGGGTATCAGCACCGCATATATGGCAAAAGCTGCTCCTAATTCTCAGCTAATCACCATCGAAGGAAGCAAAAACATTTCAGAAATTGCTATTACAAATTTCAAAAAACTTAATATTGACAATATACAAGTTAAAACTGGCAATTTTGATAATATTCTCAGTGAAGTACTAAAAGAAAATCACAATTTCGATTTTATTTTTTTTGATGGAAATCATCTCAAGAAGCCCACTTTAAATTATTTCCAACAATGCTTAATTCACAAAACCACCGAATCTGTTTTTGTTTTCGACGACATACATTGGTCTTTAGAAATGGAAGAAACATGGGCCGAAATCAAAAAATCAGAAGAAGTAAGCTTAAGCATTGATTTGTTTTTTATAGGTTTAGTTTTCTTCAGAAAGGAATCTACTAAACAGCATTTTACAATTCGATTTTAAACTTTAGTTTTCACATTCAAATAAGACAATTCATTGCTTTTTGCTGAGTAAACAATCTTTTTGTGATTATAAAAAACAACCTCAATTTCATATTCATCAATATTGCAAACTATTCCATTGCCATGTTTTGGATGTAAAACGGCTGTTCCTATCAATACTTCTGAGCTCAAATGCTTTTCAATTTCTGATGATAAGAAACCGCTTGATTCTGCTTTGTTTTTAGATTTTTCAGAAACAGCTTTAACTGGTTTTTCAAAAAAGTCATCTATTTGAGTTGGTTTAGGTTCAGGACTTTTAACATTGGATGTATTATGAAATTTTTCAATAGGAAGTTCGAATGCACTTTTATCAAAAACAGAATTAATTAAATCATTATTTTCATTTTTTTTATTTAAAGTTTCTGTCGGCTTTATATTTAGCTGTTTTTCAACAGAATTTAAAAAAGGAAAACTTTGCTTTTTCCCGTCAAGAAAAATAATTTCGTATGAATTATTCAGAATTTTACTTACCATTCCTTCGCCAAAATCAGGATGATTAATTTGCTTACCTACATATAAATCATTAGTTTGGAATGAAGATTCAACTATTGGCATTGTATTTTTCACAATTTCTATTGGCTCAAATTCTAAAGTCGTTTCTTTTTGATCAATCCCCTTTTGTTTCTTTTCTGCAAACTCAAACCTTTGCTTTTTTCCATTCAAAAAAATGATTTCATAGAAACTTTCACCCAACTTACTTACCATTCCATCCCCTAATTCAGGATGATTGATTTGTTTTCCAACAAATAAATCGGCTTCATCAAAATGAGGTTCGTCTTTTTTTATAATTACATGATCGTTTTTTTGCTGTTTTTTATAAATTTCAGGCTTTATCGAAATTTCTATATCTTGATTATTATCAGGCAAAATAAAACTTTGTTTATGTCCATCCAAAAAGATTACTTCATAAGTTTCGTCAAAAATTTTACTTACCATTCCATCTCCAACATTTGGTATAAAAACCTGCTTTCCAACAAACAAATCATCTTGCATTGGTTTTTCTTCATTCACATTCATTACATTTTTTTCAGGGTCAACTATAGTTTCTGTGTTAGTAAGTAATTTTAAATCAGGAGAATTAATTGGTATATTTTGTTTTTCACCATTCAAAAAGATGATTTGATATTCGTTTTTCAGAATTTTTGTAATCATTCCTTCGCCCAATAGTGAATGAAAAACCCTTGTGTTTTTATTCATTGGCATCGATTTATTTTGATTATTTAATTCATAGTCAAAATACTCAGCCCTATTCCCTACTTTAAGTTGATCAAGCTCTTTTTTAATTTTATTGGCGGCAGATGGCAAAGGTGGTTCGCTTCTTTCAACTTCCATTACAGGAAGTCCAATCAAAACAACGTCATCAGTATCAGCAGAAAAGCTTCTGCGTTGTTCATCTAAAAAGAGTACTTCCATTTGATTATTTCTAATTTGAATAATCATTCCTTCACCAAATTTATAATGGTTAATTCTATTACCAACAGAAAATTTTGCTTTCATACTTTGATTTTGAATTTCAAACTGCTAAATTACAAAATGTAATTAATTTAATGTTAAAAAAAATACTAATTACTATATATTATTTGAGAAACAAAATTTTAAGTAAAACACTTAAAATTTTTAAGCAAATAACCAATGCAAATTACGTTTTAGTATGATATAATATCACATCAACATTCCCAATCTTTGCATTATAAATAATCAATTTTTTTATCATGAATACATTTAAACAATTTTTTACGGGTATTTGTTTGATGAGCATTTTATCTACATCAATTTTTACGGTTTCTGCACAAACCAATGAGTGCAAATCAAAATTAAAATTATCAACAAGTGTAATGAGCCGATATGTATGGAGAGGCTTACAATTGGGTGGTGCATATCCTAGTATTCAGCCCACGTTAGAATTCAGCAAAGGGAAATTTGCATTAGGAGCATGGGGTGCATTTTCAACCAATGGGTTACAAAGTCAGGAAGTTGACTTATATGCATCTTATACATTTGCAAAAGATATGTTTACATTTACATTGACTGATTATTTTTTCCCAAGTGATACAGCATCATACAATTACTTTGTTTATGATAAAGATGCAACTTCACATCTATTTGAGGCAAGTTTAAAATTTAATGGTACAGAAAAAATTCCTTTTACATTATTAGTAGCGGCAAATATTTATGGGGCTGATACAAAAAAGTTAAACGGAGATAATGTCATTTCTTCATATATCGAATTGGGTTATAATACAAAAATAGGAGAAACCAACTTAAATGCTTTTGTTGGTAGTGCATTAAATGCACCTGGCGATAATTTAACTGGATTTTACGGAAATACCAAAACCGGAATTATCAATTTAGGAGCCACAGCTTCAAAAGAAATACAAATAAGTGATAAATTTTCACTACCGATAAATACTTCTTTGATTTTTAATCCATATGCCAAGAAAGTATTTTTCGTTTTCGGATTTACATTATAATTTTTTATAAACAATAAATACAAAATAAAATGATGGACACAGGTTCAACCGGGTTTATGCTGCTTGCATGCAGTTTGGTGATGCTAATGACACCCGGCTTAGCATTTTTTTATGGTGGTTTGGCTACCAAGAGAAATATTTTAGGTATAATGATCCAAAGTTTTGTATCTTTAGGATGGACAACCGTTTTATGGGTAGCTTTTGGTTACTCACTCTGCTTTAGCGGAGGTGAAGGTGGTATTTTCGGGAATTTCGATAAAGTATTCCTAAATGGAATCGCAATAGATTCTATGTATAGCAATGGGAAAATACCTGAAATCGTTTTTGTGGCATATCAAATGATGTTTGCAATTATTACACCTGCTTTAATAACTGGAGCTTTTGCAAATCGTGTAACATTCAAATCTTATATGATATTCTTAACTTTCTGGCAAATATTGGTTTACTATCCATTTGTACATATGATTTGGGGTGGCGGACTTTTAGCTCAATGGGGAGTATTAGATTTTGCAGGTGGTATTGTTGTACATGCAACAGCAGGATTTGCTGCATTGGCATCCGTTTTTTATGTTGGCGCACGTGTTGATAAAAATTCAACTCCAAATAGCATTCCTTTGGTTGCTATTGGAAGTGGGTTATTATGGTTTGGATGGTATGGTTTCAATGCCGGAAGTGAAGTAGCAGTTGATTTCGTTACATCTGCTGCTTTTTTAAATACAGATATTGCAGCTTCATTTGCAACAATGTCATGGGTTTTAATTGAATGGATTAGAGAGAAAAAACCCAAATTTGTAGGCTTACTTACAGGTTCAATAGCCGGATTGGCTACCATTACTCCTTGTGCAGGTTTTGTTCCTATATGGGCTTCACCAATAATTGGTACAGCAGCCGGAATTGTGTGTTATTTGGCTGTTCAGCTTAAGAACAAAATGAAATGGGATGACGCTCTTGATGTGTGGGGTGTTCATGGTATTGGTGGCGTTTTCGGCACAATATTATTAGGTGTTTTTGCATCAAAAGCAGTAAATGCTGCTGGTGCTGATGGCTTATGGTTTGGCAATGCTTCATTCTTTGTAAAAGAATTAGTTGCTGTAACAATTGCATCAGCTTATGGTTTCATTTTCACTTATTTAATGTTGGCTATAATCAATAAAATTACACCAGTCAGAGTTTCTGAAGAAGATGAAATGGCTGGTCTCGACGCAGCTCTTCATGGCGAACAAGCTTATGACGAGGGTGCACTGTAATTTTTTATGATTTATTTAACTTCAAAAGCTTACTGCAACTCAGTAAGCTTTTTTATTTTTGTATTACTAAATACTTAACTATATGAGAAATCTATTTTTTGTCATTTTCCTTGTAATAATATATAGTAATTCTACATATGCTCAAAAATATAATAAGATTATAATTGATACTAAAACCAACAAAGAAATTCTTTACGGAAAATGTAATGTTGATGGCTTGAAAAAAACTGAATTCGGCGATATATATAAAATTGAATATAAATATTATATCCCTGACTCAAATATTTTGCATAAAATAAAACCTTTACTTAAAAAAATCAAATTTCAGGTAATCATGGGAAGTTGGTGTGGCGATAGCCAACAACAAATTCCTCGATTTATCAAATTACTTGACAAACTTGAATACAAAAATAGAAAACTAGCTATATTAGCTATTGATCATTTTTTTAAAGCAAAGGATTTCGAAAAAGGAACAAATAAAATTGAGAAAGTTCCAACCATTATAATTTTACGCAAAGGAAAGGAAATTGGGAGAATTATTGAAACACCCAAAGAAACTTTAGAGAAAGATTTACTCAATATTTTATTAAAATAAAGTTTTTAAAAATCATTTATCAGAATTTCTTAATTAATTGAACAAAAAAATTCAAAGATTTTGTTTAAACAAATTTCAAAAATAAGTAAACAAAACTATTGAATTTGAACATTCATTTATTCATTTAACTTAATGAATAAAAAGCATATACATTATTTTAAACCAAGCTAAGCAAACTAAAAATCTTTTTTAGAAAACTTTTTTAACAAAACTATGTTTAAAAAAATGTTATGAATAGTTAACAGAATCTATATTAAATTAAATTTCTTTTTATATATTTGTAAAAAAAAGAAGTTTTGAATTAAATTTATCAAGTGCTTATGAAAAAATTTTACAGTGCAGTGGCGGCCTTATTATTGCCCGTCTTGAGTTTTGCCAGTGAGGCAGATTTGGCTATTCCTGAAGGAATTAAAAGCGAGAGTATTTTATACTGGGGTTTTTTAATTACTGTTTTGGGGATGTTGTTTGGTTTTTACCAATTCGTTAAAGTAAAAAAAATAAAAGCACACCAATCCATGTTGGATGTTGCTCAGGTTATTTTTGAAACTTCAAAGACTTATCTTTATCAACAAGGAAAATTCCTATTGATACTATTTGCATTTATTGGTTCAGCTGTTGCCTTTTATTTTGGTTATTTATCAGAAGCTAGTTTTGGTTTCGGTGGAGTTGCCATGATTTTAGGATGGACTGTATTGGGAATTTTAGGTTCCTATTCAGTTGCATGGTTTGGAATCAGAATGAACACCTTAGCTAATTCACGCATGGCATTTGCATCATTGGAACGCAAACCTATTAAATTATTGAACATCCCGTTAAATGCAGGTATGAGTATTGGTGTGATGCTGATTTCTCTTGAATTAATCATGATGCTTATTATTTTAATGTTTGTTCCTGGCGAATATGCTGGTGCAAGCTTTATTGGTTTTGCTATTGGTGAATCATTAGGTGCTTCAGCATTAAGAATTGCAGGTGGTATTTTTACTAAAATTGCTGATATTGGATCTGATTTAATGAAAGTTATATTCAAAATTGGTGAAGACGATCCAAGAAATCCTGGTACTATTGCCGATTGTGTTGGCGATAATGCAGGCGACTCTGTTGGTCCAACTGCAGATGGTTTCGAAACTTATGGTGTAACAGGAGTTGCATTGATTTCGTTTATATTACTAGCAGTAACTGGAGCAGACTTACAAGTACAATTATTAGTTTGGATATTTGCCATGAGAATTATGATGATTGTTACATCAATTCTTTCATTTGGTATTAACAATGTAATAAGTAAAGCAAAATATAATAATGTTGACGATTTGGATTTCGAAAAACCATTAACTTGGTTGGTTTGGATTACGTCAATTTTATCTATAGTCGTAACTTATGTAATTAGTTATTTATTAATTCCTGATATTAATGGAAACTCTGATATGTGGTGGATTTTATCAACAATTATCAGTTGTGGTACATTAGGTGCAGCTCTAATTCCAGAATTTACCAAATTATTTACCAGTCCAAAATCAATTCATGTGCAAGAGGTTGTTGAAGCTTCAAAAGAAGGCGGAGCC
>CAZWRD010000028.1:0-27877 GCA_964636105.1 uncultured Bacteroides sp. | reverse complement strand
ACGAGCATTTTCAAATACTTGAATTTGCCAACTACAAACTTGGGAATACAACTGCATCAACTTTACCATGGGAATTTGATGCTAAGATGCGACCAACTTTACAGCCTTTTATAGCATTTATTATTATTAAATTCTTTAAACTGATTTCAATTAGCAATCCGTTTCTGATTGCAGGTTTTATGAGATTTTTTTCAATGATTATTGCTTTATTTGCAATTAAAATTATGCATAAAGCCATATCAAAAAATGCTGATTATAAAATTTCTATCAATTTACTTTTTGGATTTTTTATATTAAGCTGGTTTTTTCCATACAACTTTGTAAGGTTTTCGTCCGAAAATTGGTCGGGGGCATTTTTTGCTATGGGAATGGCTTTATACCTTTTAAATAAATCGGGCAAAAAAGCCTCTTTGATTTTAGCAGCTGGCATTTTATGCGGGTTTTCTTTTGTATTCAGGTATCAGACTGCTTTTATGATTTCCGGCTTGGGTTTGTGGATGATTTTTATTGCAAAAGAAAAATTTAAAACAATTTCGGTATTTGCGATTGGAAATATTATTGCCATTTTAATTGGCGTTATAATCGACAGATGGTTTTACGGCAAATGGGTTCTCAGCTTTTGGAATTATTTAGATTTTAATCTTATACAAGATAAAGTATCAGAATTTGGAATATTGCCTTGGTGGTTTTATTTCGAAGCCATTTTTAATAAAGCTACCCCTCCATTCGGAATTCTACTGATTGTTTCGTTTTTGTGGGTTTGTATCAAATTTCCAAAGCATGTAATTACATGGGTTAGTATTCCTTTTGTATTAATACACATTATTATCGGGCATAAAGAACTTCGCTTTTTATATCCATTGATGTTTTTTGTGCCAGTATATATTGGTTTGTTTATTGATAATATTAGCAAAAACAAGGCATTTGATATGCTTTTTAAAAACAGATATTTCAAAGGTTTTATTTCGTTTTTAATTGCATTAAACATTATGTTATTGGTTTTGATGTGTTTTAAACCTGCCGATGAAATGATTTCGTTTTACAAAAAAGTTTATAATTTATCTGGATATCCGAAGACTGAATTAATTACGATTGGTAGCGAAAATCCATATTTCAGGGGTGGCAAAAACCTAGCTATTACATATTATAAAAAAGCGAATTTGAATTTTAAGCAATTGCAATCAGATACTTTGCTTAGCAAAAATTTGATTATAGATAAAAATACCCAATATTTATTTGCTGTGAAAAAATTTGACGTTCGTAGTGAGTTTGAGATGAATGGGTTGCATTTCAGTAAAGTGTATCAAACTTATCCGCAATGGGTAGTGAATTTTAATTTCAATAATTGGATGGCAAGAACCAAAGTATGGACAATATACGAAGTAAAAAAATAAACCTAAGTTGTAGTAAAAATGTTGCAAAAAACCACTAATTTTGCATAAAATTAAAAATGGGAAGAATTTTAGCTTTAGATTACGGACAAAAACGTGTGGGTGTGGCTGTTACTGACGAATTGCAACTGATAGCCAATGCCCTTACTACGGTGCACGCTAAAGATATTTGGGATTTTCTGAAAGAATATCTTGCTAAGGAAAAGGTGGAATGCATTGTAGTGGGCGAACCCAAACAAATGAATAATTTACCTTCTGAATCAGCTAAATTTATTGAACCTTTTGTAAAACAACTAAAAAAAATATATCCCGACATGGAAGTAAAACGTATCGACGAACGCTTTACATCTAAAATGGCTTCGGCAACCATGCTTGCGGCTGGATTGAAAAAGAAAGACCGTCAGAATAAAGAAACTATCGACACAATAAGTGCCTGTATTATTCTGCAGTCGTATTTAGAAACTAAAAATGTATTTTAAAAATGATATTACCGATTACTGCATACGGACATCCGACTTTAAAAAAAGTTGCACAAGATATTGATAAGGATTTTCCGAACTTGGATAAACTTATTGATGATATGTTCGAAACGATGTATTACTCAAAAGGTGTGGGGCTTGCTGCTCCGCAGATAGACCAGTCTATCAGATTGCTGGTGATAGATGCTACGCCCTATGGCGATGATTTTGCTGAAGCAAAGAATTTCAAAAAAGTGATGATTAACGCCCACATTATTGAAGAAAGTGGTATCGAATGGGCTTTTAACGAAGGCTGTTTGAGCGTGCCCGATATTCGCGAAGATGTTATGCGTAAGCCAAAAATAAGAATCAAATATTTCGATCAGAATTTTAATGAGTTTGACGAAGAATATGAAGGCGTGGCTGCCCGCATCATTCAGCATGAATATGATCATCTGGAAGGTGTTTTGTTTGTAGAACGCTTGGCTCCGTTGAAAAAGATGCTGCTAAAACGCAAACTAAGCGATATTTCGAAGGGTAATATCAAAATAGATTACCGTATGAAATTTCCGTTTCAATATAAAAAAATTAAAAAATAGTATTGTTTAATATTTTAATCTTATAAAACCATGAGAAAGTTATTATACGCAACTGCAATTGTAATGATGGTTTTGGCTATTAATGCCTGCAAACCATCTAAAGAGAAAAAAATTGAAGAAATAAAACAAATGGAAACTCAACTGCTATCGGCTACTGCCCGTATTGACAGCACCAAAGCTATACAGCTTATAAATCTGTATATAAGTTATGCCGACGAAAACAAAACGGATAGTTTATCTCCCATATTTTTGTTTAAAGCTGCCGATGTTTCGATGAATATTCAGAAATTTGAACAATCATTGGGATTGCTCGACCGCATCAGAGCCGATTATCCACAGTTTCAGAAAATACCTGATTGTATATTTCTGAAAGCTTTTATTTACGAAAATATGGTAAATGATTTGAAAAAAGCAGATGAAGCATACAAAGAATTTTTGAGCAAATATCCAAATCACGAATTGGCAACATCGGCAAAGGCTGCCATCGAAAACTTAGGAATACCTGCCGAAGATTTAATCAGAAGTTTTGAAGAAAAAAATAAAGCTAAAAAAGATAGCATAAAAGCATAGTAATTGCTATATAATTAAAAATGGTTAGGCTGAACAATTTATTTGTTTCAGCCTTTTTTTAATAATTTATTTGATAGTTAACACAAGCAATATCGATGTTTTAATTAGTGGTCTGCCTTAGTATGGACTTTATAAGAAACTGAATTAGCAACAAAACAGAAAACTCAAAAATCCTGTTTACCAACAATAAATCGGGTTTTTGCATTTTCAGATAAAATCGTTAAACAATATTATACAAAAAGAGTTAATACAATTAAATTATAAAGAGATATACAACAATGAGCAAAACAGCATTAATAACCGGCGCTTCAAGCGGAATAGGACTCGAATTAGCAAAAATACACGCATCAAAAGGCGACAATCTGGTATTGGTAGCACGCAGTATAGATAAACTTAATCAACTAAAATCTGAAATTGAATCGCAATTTAAAGTAAATGTTTACAATATCGTAAAAGATTTATCAGTAATCAACTCCCCTATTGAAGTTTATGAAGAAATAAAACGAAACAATATACAAATAGATTATCTTATTAACAATGCAGGCTTCGGCGATATAGGTAAGTTCAATGATACTCGCTGGGAAAAAGAACTCCGAATGATAAATTTGAACATAACTGCACTAACCCAGCTTACCAAACTATTTTTAAACGATATGCTTGCTCGCAAACAAGGTAAAATAATGAATGTAGCATCCACAGCATCATTTCAGCCTGGACCCATGATGGCAGTATATTTTGCTACAAAATCTTATGTATTGCATCTAACCGAAGCCATAAATGCCGAAGTAAAAGGCAGCGGAGTAAGTCTTACAGCATTATGCCCCGGTCCTACCGAAAGTGGATTTCAGGCCGCCGCAGAAATTGAACAGAATATGCTCTTCAATAAAAAGAACCCTACATCAAAAGAAGTAGCCGAATACGGATACAAATCAATGATAAACGGAAAAGCCGTTGCAATACATGGCTTCAAAAACTATTTGATGGCAAACTCGGTAAGATTCACACCTCGCAATTGGGTGGTAGCAATTACAAAAAAAATGCAGGAATAAACAATAAATAAAATGGAAAGGAATTAATACAGATTGTACCTCTTACCAAACTGAATACTAATGTATAAAGTAAGAAAATAATTCGGAAATTTATTTTTAGCCATCATCGGAATTTCTTTAAAATAGTAATCAAAATTGGCTCCTACTTCAATGGCACGGATTTTTTCGTCGTATTCACCAAATTCAAAGTTAAACCCAAATTTTCCGTATAAACCCGGATATGGTTTTAACTTATCAAACCCTTTGAATAATGGTCCGCCACCATAAATATTTTCGGGATAATGTCTCTGAGGATCATATTGTTCCAACAACAAAAAAGCTTCATCATTATTATTTGGATTTGGATAAATTATATACAAATATTTTGGACGTGCTAAACCTAACGAAAAGCCACCACTATAAATATAACTCAACTGAATACCACCCCAATAAGGTTTATCATTAAGCATTTTTTTATATCCTACTCCTCCTCTAATAATATACAAACTATTCAACTGCCCGTAAACAAATGGCTTGGAATCATCATAAAAAGAATTTTCTGTTTTTGCTTCTTTAGGATGACTCATTCCGACAATTTCGGCTTCTAAAAATCTGGTTTTGAAATAATTTAAATGATCCCCTTTTCTATAACCTATTCCCCATCCTTCATTATGAAGTATAAACGTAAAATTTCTCTCTTTCCTGTATAATACAGTTTTATCCAAATTAGTAGGAGATTGACAAAAAACATCAACATCCATAAATAAAATGGAAATTACAAAAACAATACAAAGAAAGAAATTTTTGTTTTGCATAAATAAAAAGCAATAAAAAACAAGCTGATTTTAAGCGAATAACTTAAAATCAGCTTATGATTTTTTCGAAATGTTAGTAACGAACAGTTTCTGTTTTATCTCTGTGAATAGAGCTGTATGCATCGCATTTATGCTGTGCACCACATGAAGAAAATAAAATAACAGCGATTACTATAGTTGCAAATATGATTCCTAATTTTTTCATAATGAATAAAAAATAAAAATTATTAATAAATACAAAATTACATAATATTTGTTTGTGTAAAAAAATTATTTTTGCAAATTATCAACACAACATTGTAGAGAACGAAATTCTTACTAATTTATTGTACAATATGGGAAATAAGATCATAAACATAGAAGAAAGTTGGAAACAAATCTTAGCAGAAGAATTTGAATCTGAATATTTTGCAAAACTTAAATCATTTTTGGTTGAAGAAAAGAAAAAATATCAGATATTTCCGGCTGGAAATAGAATTTTTTCAGCTTTCGATTTCACTCCTTTTGAAAAAGTAAAAGTAGTAATACTTGGTCAAGATCCATACCATGGTGCTGGTCAAGCTCATGGACTATGCTTCTCAGTACCCGATGGGATTAAGCAACCTCCTTCACTAATTAATATTTTTAAAGAAATTGAAACGGATATGAATTATAAAATGTCTAATTCTGGAAATCTAGAAAAATGGGCAAAACAAGGAGTTTTGCTTCTAAATGCAACACTAACAGTAAGAGCAAATCAAGCAGGCTCACATCAAAATAAAGGCTGGGAAACTTTTACAGATGCTGTGATTCGCAATATTTCAGATAAAAGAGAAAATATTGTTTTTATTTTATGGGGAAGTTATGCACAAGCAAAAACCAAAATTATTGACAGCAACAAACATTTAATTCTTAAATCTGTACATCCCTCTCCCTTATCAGTTTACAGAGGCTTTTTCGGATCGAAACATTTTTCTAAAACCAATGATTTCCTCACTTCAAAGGGAGAAATGCCAATAGATTGGAAAATATAATTTATAAATGCCGTGCATATGGACTCGCATCCAAATTGGCAAAATCCTTTTTCAAAAATTTATAATATGCTGCTACAGCGATCATTGCAGCATTATCGGTACTATATTCAAATTTGGGAATAAAAACTTTCCATTTGTAGGTTTCAGCAGCATCCAACATTGCTTGTCGCAAACCACTATTTGCTGAAACACCACCAGCAATAGCAAGTTGATTTATACCAGTTTGTTTAGCAGCTTTTACTAATTTCTTCATCAAAATACTTATAATGGTTTTTTGAATTGATGCACACAAATCATTCTTATTCAACTCAATAAAATCTGGATTTTGTTTTAAATTATCACGCAAAAAATACAAAAATGAAGTTTTTAAACCGCTAAAACTAAAATTCAAACCTTGAATATTAGGTTCAGGAAACGTAAATGCATCTGCATTGCCCTCTTTGGCAAATTTGTCAATTAAAGGACCACCTGGATAGGGCAAGCTCATAATTTTAGCAGATTTATCAAAAGCTTCACCAGCAGCATCATCTATAGTTTGACCAATAATTTCCATCGAAAAATAATCATCCATTCTTATAATCTGAGTATGTCCACCAGAAACCAAAAGACACAAAAAAGGAAATTCAGGTAAAACTTTATCTTCATCATCTTTAATGAAATGTGATAAAATATGAGCTTCCAAATGGTCAACTTCAATCAATGGAATATTTAATGACATTGCCATTGTTTTAGCAAAAGAACAACCTACTAAAAGAGAACCCAATAAACCAGGTCCACGTGTAAATGCAATAGCATCTAATTGATTTACAGAAATCCCAGCTTTCTTAATTGCTGCATCAACAACAGGAATAATATTTTGCTGATGAGCCCTTGAAGCCAATTCAGGAACAACTCCTCCATAAAGTTCATGAACAGACTGATTTGCAATTACATTTGATAAAACACGGTTCTCAAAAATTACTGAAGCTGAAGTATCGTCACATGAAGATTCTATTGCTAATATATATGGCATATAAATTGCTATTTATTTTCAAATAAAATGCAAAAATAATTCATTTTTAGTGTGTAAAAAAACAAAAAAACAAACATCTAATAATCTGTCATTTACATTATTAATATTTTTGTTTAAAAACTTTTAATTTCACAAAAAATAAACTATTTTTGTTTAGTATTTTTTCTAAAATTTTAAACTTAAAAAAATCAAACAAAAATTACGTAAAATATTGATTTATATAATATCGGGCATATTTGCAATGCTCATACTTTCACTGATACTATTGTCGAGTAGTGTAGTACAAACGTATATTGCCCAAAAATTTGCCAATCATTTATCTGAAAAATTAAAAACAGAAATTTCAATTTCAAGAATTAAATTATCTCTTAATATGCATCTTGTATTAGAAGATGTAATTATTAACGACCAATATCACAGCCAATTATTAAGAGCTCATGAAATTAATTGTAAAATCAGAAAGATTTCTATAAAGAATAGAAAAATTGAATTTAGCAAAATATTACTAAATGACAACGATATAGCTATTGTTAAATACAAAAACGACAGTGTATATAATTATCAGTTTCTTGTAAATTACTTTAAATCAGAAGATACTATAACTTCTACAAAACCAAATTGGAAAATTTCAGGCAAATCATTTGAAATAAAAAAAACTAATTTTAAATTTCAAAATCAGGATAAAATGAATTTTTCTAATTCAATGATTGATTTTAATGATTTAAGTATCAAAGATTTAAATTGCAAATTTGATTCAATTAAAATTAAAAAAGATAGCATTAATGTCGATATCAATCATTTATCATTTAACGATAAATCAGGATTTGTATTAAAAAATCTAACTACACGTATAAAAATTTCGCCCGGCAATATTGGATTACAATATCTTCATATAGAAACCCCAAGTAGCAACGTATCTCTCGATTGTGCACTGATTTATAAAAACAAAGAAGATTTGAATGACTTTATTAATAAAGTAAAAATACAGTCAGAAATCAGACCATCAAAATTAAATACCAATGACTTAGCGTATTTTATAAAAGAAATTAAAGGGATGAATAATTTGATGACCTTTTCTGGTATGATTTTAGGAAACGTTACAAACTTAAAGCTCAGAAAATTCAAATTAAATTATGGAAGATCAACTAGTTTTGAAGGGGCTATCTCTCTTAATGGGTTGCCTGATATTGAAGAAACATTCATAAGAGTAACAGTAGAAAGACTTACAACAACAAAAGCCGATTTGGAAGAATTCACACTTCCTGGCAAAAATAACAATCATATAAAAATACCAAAAGAACTACTTAGTTTTGGAAATGTTTCTGTAACAGGTGAATTTACAGGATTTTATAATGATTTTAATGCTTATGCAGATTTTACAACTCAAAACGGTACTTTTGAAACTGATATTACCTTAAAAAAAGACAAACTCAATAAAATAATATATAATGGTCATATCATTGCAAACAATTTTAATTTAGGATATTACTTAAACTCTCCAAATTTAATTGGTAAATTAAATTTGAATACCGAAATTTCAGGTTCTGGAATTGATGCTAAAAATGCAAAAATTACTATGAAAGGAAATATCAATAAACTAGAATTTAAAGGTAATGTGTATGATAGCATTGAAATAAAAGGTGATTTGGCAAATAATCAGTTTAACGGACTTTTAAATGTTAATGATAAAAACATTGATTTACAGTTTTTTGGTAAAATTGATTTTTCTGATATTACTCCAATATTCGATTTCAGAGCACAAATAGCTAATGCAAATCTTTATAAATTAAAATTAATAAATAACGATTCAACTGGTTTATTTTCTACAAATATGAATATTAATTTTATAGGAAAAAACTTCGATGATATAATTGGTTCTATAAATTTTAAAAATACGATATATAAAAATAATAGAAAAACATATAAACTTGAAGAGTTTAAACTATTTACGTTTAACGATAGCATAAACAGAAGAAATATTGAACTATATTCCGATTATATTATTGGAAATATGATAGGTTATTTTAAATTTAATGATTTACCAATTACTTTCAACCTATTTTTAAAAAATTACCTGCCTTCGTTTAATGCTGTAAATTCATACAAACCAGCGCAATTACTAAAATCTGAACAAAATTTTGATTTTAATATAGATTTAATGAATACTGATGAAATTACAGACTTATTTATTCCAAATCTTAAAATAAGCAAAAATTCAAAAATATTTGGCAGTTACAATTCTAAAAATATTGATTTTCAACTATATGCAAAAGCAGACTTTTTAAATTATAATAACAGAATTTTCAATAAATTTAGCCTTGAAGGTAGTTCTAATGGTGTTGAATATATGTCGGTTAATACTTTTTGTCAACGCCTACAATTTGCTGATAATATCGGTATAGATAATTTTAAAGTTACTGCAATAATGCAAAGCGATAAAATAAACTATTCTTTATTTTGGGCAGATACTCTTCTTAAAACGAAAAATTCAGGAGATATTCGTGGAGAAATTAATTTTAAATCTGCACCTGAAATTAATTTACAAATACTTAAAGCTGATTTACTTATAAATGATTCTTCATGGAAATTATTAAATAAAAACAACATCAGTTTTCATAAATCTGATATAACAATTAAAAATCTTGAAATAGGAGATAAAAACCAATCAATTGAAATTAATGGGAAAATTTCAAAGACTGAAAAAGAAAAATTAATTATAAAATTTAATCATTTTAATATTTCTCAAATCGATTTCGTTACAGCCCATAGTAATATTGACTTTGATGGAATTATTAATGGAAACATTGAACTGATAGATATTTATACATCACCCAATTTTTATTCAGATTTAAAAATCAATGGATTATGCTTTAATAAAGATAAATTGGGAGATTTAAATTTATTTTCTACATGGGATAAAGAAAAAGAAGGCTTGTATGTAGATGCAAATTTAATGTACAAAGGTTTAGATACTACATTATATGTCAATGGATTATATTACCCAAACAGCAAAAAAAATAATTTCGATTTCGATATCAGATTAAACAAACTCAGATTAAATAGTTTAACTCATTATTTTAGTAGTTTCAGTTCTAATTTTGATGGTCAAGCTATTGGAAATCTAACTTTCAAAGGGAGTGCGCAAAAACCTGAAATAAATGGTAAAGTTTTGCTTTTAAGATCTCATGTTTATGTTGACTATTTGGGCATAAATTATTCAATCTCAAATTCTGATTCAATTGAAATTAATACAAATTACTTTAAATTTAAAAATTTAAAAATTCTGCATGAAAAAGGGACAGCTACAATGGATGGTAAAATAACACATAATGGGTTCAGAAACATCATGATAGATTTAAGTTTTACTTATAACAATTTAAAAGTGCTAAACACTAAATCAATTGATAATGAACTATTTTATGGCGAAGCCTATGCAAGCGGAATATTAAAAATACAGGGACCCGATAATAATATTCATTTAGAGATTAGAGCAAATACAGAAAAAAACACAAAAATTGATATTCCATTGGTAAATAAAACCATTACTTATGAAAATAATTTTGTAACTTTCATACAAAAACAAAAACGAGAAGAAACTAGTTTGATTTCAAGCAACAAATTCAAAGGAGTTTCAATGAAGTTTGAATTAGAAGCCACTCCTGATGCAGAAATTGGAATAAAACTAGAGAATCCTCAAACTACTGGCGATATAACCGCAAGAGGTACAGGCAATATTCAGATGTTTATAAACAAGGATGGTGAATTTAAAATGTATGGAGACTACATCTTAAATGGAGAAGGCATTTATTTATTTACGATTCAGAATATAATATCCAAAAAATTTAATATTCAAACTGGCAGTACAATAACTTGGAATGGTGATCCTTACGATGCAAAAGTAGATTTAAAAGCAATTTATAATGTTAAAGCTTCACTTTATCCAATTTTAGTTGGAACAGAAGAGAATGTTAGCAAAAAAAAGGTTCAAATTCAAGATATTATAAGCATTCAAGGAAAACTTACAAACCCAAATATTGGTTTTGATATTAACCTTCCAAATGTTGATCAAGATATCAAAGATAAATTTTATAGTATTTTAGACAGAAACGATCAAGAACAAATGATTCAGCAAAGTTTTTCATTACTTGCTATGAATCAATTTATTTCGCAAAATAGAAATACTTATAGTTCATCAATTGGAAACAGTGTCAGCAGTTCTTCTTCTGATATGATTTCCAATCAGATAAGCAATTGGCTTTCGCAAATCAGTAAAGATTTTGATATTTCATTAAATTATCGACCAGAAGATCAATTAACATCACAAGAATTACAAGTAGCCTTATCTACACAAATCTTCAACGATAGAGTTACTTTTGATGGAAATTTTGGTGTTGGTGGCAATCTTAGAACTGAAAATCAGAATAACAACAAAACAAATAACAATATTATTGGAGATGTAAATGTGGAAGTTAAACTGACAGAAGATGGTAGATTCAGGTTCAAAGCTTTTAATAGATCGAATAATAACGACTTCACAAATTATTTTTCTCCTTATACTCAAGGAATTGGATTTTTCTATCGTCGTGATTTCGATAATATTAAAGAATTATTTAAAAATCCAAAAAACAAATAATAGATGTACTATCAAGATTTAATATATCAGATATTTGGGGCATTGGAAGACAACACACAAAATTTTTAAATTCCAACAATATTTTTACAGCACTTGATTTTTGGAAAAAATGAAAACTTAAACAAGAAAAGCTATCAGCCTGTTATACAACACGTTTATCCGATATAATTACCATAAATTAAGATAAATAAAAAAAGCACCTACATTTTACGTAAGTGCCTCAATATCAGTTTTTTTTAAAAACCGCTTGGGTAGATAATGGGATTCGAACCCACGACTTTCAGAACCACAATCTGATGCTCTAACCAGCTGAACTATATCTACCGTTTAATAAGGGTGCAAAATTAATGTTTTTTTTTGATTCAGCAAATTTTTATTAGACATTTTTTTTAATAAAATAAAACTTTTTTTTAATTAAAATTTGCTTCATAATAAAAATAAATTATACCTTTGTTACCAATAAAAAAATAAGTTAAATCATCAATAATCATTAATTTAACATACAAAAAAATATGAAAAAACATAATTTTAATGCTGGACCTTGTATTTTACCAAAGTCTGCAATTGAAAATACTGCAAAAGCTGTATTAGAATTAGATGGTATCGGAATGTCATTAATCGAAATTTCACACAGGAGCAAGGAATTTCAGGCAATTATGGATGAAACAGTTGCTTTATTCAAAGAACAGTTGAACATTCCTGATAATTATCAAGTTTTATTTTTAGGAGGTGGAGCCAGTTTACAATTTTGCATGATTCCATTTAATTTATTAAATAAAAAAGCTGCTTATTTAGAAACAGGTGTTTGGGCAAAAAAAGCAAATAAAGAAGCTAAACTTTTTGGAGAAGTTAATATCGTTGCTACATCTTCTGATAAAAACTTCTGTTATGTTCCTAAAAATTATACAATTCCAGCAGATGCTGATTATTTTCATATCACAACTAACAACACAATTTATGGTACTGAATTACATGTAGATATTGACAGTCCTGTAACACTAATTGCTGATATGTCTTCAGATATTTTAAGCCGTCCGGTTGATGTTAGCAAATATGCTATGATATACGGTGGAGCTCAGAAAAATTTAGGACCTGCTGGCGTAACTTTTGTTATCATTCGCGAAGATATTTTAGGAAAAGTTGAAAGAACAATTCCTACAATGTTGGATTACAGAACACACATCAAAGAAGGTTCTATGTTTAACACACCTCCATGTTTTGCAATCTTCACAGTTAGAGAAACTTTGAGATGGATAAAATCTTTGGGTGGCGTTGAAGAAATCTACAAAATGAACAAAGCAAAAGCTGAGTTATTATACAATGAAATAGATCGCAATTCAATGTTTATGGGAACTGCTGAAAAAGAAGACCGATCATTAATGAATATTTGTTTTGTAATGACTGAAAATTACAAAGATAAAGAAGATGCTTTTATGGAATTTGCAAAATCAAAAGGGATGATTGGAATCAAAGGACATCGTTCAGTTGGTGGTTTCAGGGCTTCTACTTATAATGCATTACCAATTGAAAGCGTTCAGGCTTTGGTTGATTGCATGAAAGAATTTGAAAAAGTGAATGCGTAATTTTTAAATATTTTAATAAAGGTTGAAAAGTATTTTATTGCTTTTCAACCTTTTTCTTAATCAAAAACTTAAAGAATATGACAAAAGTATTAGTAGCTACCGATAAACCATTTGCAAAAGTTGCAGTTGAAGGTATAAGAAAAATTGTTGAAGGTGCAGGTTTTGAACTTGTACTTTTAGAAAAATACACATCTCAATCAGATTTTATAAATGCAGTTGCAGATGTGGATGCCGTAATTATCAGAAGCGATATAGCTGATAAAGAAGTAATTACTGCTGGCAAAAATTTAAAAATCATTGTTCGCGCTGGTGCTGGTTACGACAATATCGACTTGGCTGCCTGTACTGAAAAAGGGGTAATTGCAATGAATACACCCGGACAAAACTCTAATGCAGTTGCGGAGTTGGCATTCGGAATGATGCTTATGGCTGCTCGTAACAGTTTTGATGGTTCATCTGGTACTGAATTGAGAGGCAAAAAATTAGGTATTCATGCATATGGTAATGTTGGAAAATATGTTGCAGAAATTGCAAAAGGCTTTGGAATGGACATTTATGCATTCGATCCATTTGTAAGCAATGAAACAATGGAAAAAGACGGAATTAAACCATTAAATTCTGTAGAAGAATTATATAGTAGCTGTCAATATATTTCATTGCATATTCCTGCAAATGAAAAAACCAAAAAATCAATCAACTTTGAATTATTATCAAAAATGCCTAAAAATGCATGTTTGGTTAATACTGCCCGCAAAGAAGTAATTGATGAAGAAGGATTGCTAAAAGTCTTTGCAGAAAGAGCAGATTTTAAATATGTTTCTGATATTGAGCCTGGATGCAAAGCTGAAATTGCAGAAAAATTTGCAGGAAAATATTTCTTTACTCCTAAAAAAATGGGAGCTCAAACGTCTGAAGCTAATGTAAATGCTGGATTAGCAGCTGCAAATCAGATTGTTGACTTTATAAAAAATGGAAATAAAACTTATCAGGTTAATAAATAGAAACTTAGTTTCTATAAAAAAGAAAAAGCCATCTCTTTCGGAGTTGGCTTTTCTTTTTAAATCAAAATAATCAACATATCAACCCAAATAAGATTGTAATATCTTACTGCGTGATGTATTTTTAAGCCTTCTGATGGCTTTTTCTTTAATCTGGCGAACTCTCTCGCGAGTTAAATCAAATTTTTCTGAAATCTCTTCCAAAGTTAACTGCTGAAAACCATTTAATCCGTAAAAGTAACGAATTACATCTGCTTCTCTTTGAGTTAAAGTTGAAACAGCTCTCTCAATTTCTTTACGTAAAGAATCATAAATCAAACCAGTTTCAGGTGTAGGATTATCATCCGTTTTAAAAACATCAAGCATAGTTGTGTCTTCTTCTTGAACCAAAGGAGCATCCATTGAAAGATGTTTGCCTGAATGACGCATCGATTCTCTTACTTCGCTTTCAGAAATTTCAAGCAAATGTGCAATTTCTTCTTCATTAGGAGCTCTTTCAAATTCCTGTTCTAAGTGAGCAAATGCTTTATTAATTTTGTTTATTGAACCTAATTTGTTCAATGGTAATCTAACAATACGCGATTGTTCGGCCAATGCTTGTAAAATTGATTGACGAATCCACCAAACAGCGTAAGAAATAAATTTGAAACCACGTGTTTCATCAAATCTTTGTGCGGCTTTTATTAAACCTAAATTTCCTTCATTAATTAAATCAGGTAAGCTTAAGCCTTGATTCTGATACTGTTTAGCTACAGATACCACAAAACGAAGATTGGCGTTGGTTAATTTTTCCAATGCAGCCTGATCTCCAGCTTTGATTCTCTGAGCCAAAAGAACTTCCTCTTCAACCGAAATTAATTCAACCCTACCAATCTCTTGAAGATATTTATCAAGAGAAGCCAATTCACGGTTGGTTACCTGTTTAGTAATTTTTAATTGCCTCATTTTTAATATTTATTAATGAAAAGCTAAGTTATTACGTTATTTTTACTATTTTGTTTCAATTATTATAAAATAATTTATTCAAAACAAAATGCTGCACAAATAAAAAAATAAATGTACAGTATCTTATATTTTTATTTAAAGCTTTAATTCTTTTTTTCAGGACGTGGTAATAAAACTTTTCTTGAAAGTTTTAATTTCCCAGTCTTCTTATCAACTTCAATAAGTTTAACCTGAATCTGATCACCAACTTTTAAAACACTTTCTACTGTTTCTAAGCGTGTCCAATCAATTTCTGATATATGCAATAAACCATCTTTACCTGGCAAAATTTCTACAAATGCTCCAAATGGTTGAATGTTTTTTACAACACCATCGTATATCTGATCAACTTCAGGTATTGCAACAATTCCATTAATTTTTTTCAATACTGCATCAATTGAAGATTTATCAACTGCAACAATATCAATAATTCCAAATTCGCCAACTTCCTCAATTACAATTACAGAATTGGTCTCACGTTGCATTTCCTGAATAATTTTTCCACCAGGTCCAATCACTGCACCTATAAATTCTTTAGGTATAGACATTTGTACAATACGAGGAACATGAGGTTTATAATCTTCACGAGGCTCAGTGATTACTTTCGCCATTTCTCCTAATATGTGCAATCTGCCTTCTTTTGCCTGTTGTAATGCTTCAGCAAGAACTTGATGTGATAATCCATCAACTTTAATATCCATCTGACATGCAGTAATACCATCAGCAGTACCCGTTACTTTAAAATCCATATCACCTAAATGATCTTCATCTCCTAAAATATCAGACAAAACAGCATATTTACCAGTAGTTGTATCAGTTATCAAACCCATAGCAATACCAGAAACTGGTTTTTTTATCTTAACTCCTGCATCCATTAATGCAAGTGTTCCTGCACATACAGTTGCCATTGAAGAAGAACCATTCGATTCCAGAATATCAGATACAACACGTAAAGTATAAGGATTGTTTTCAGGAAGTACAAATTTTAATGCACGCATAGCAAGATTACCATGTCCGATTTCTCTACGACCTGTACCTCTGTTTGGTCTAACCTCTCCTGTTGAGAATGATGGGAAATTATAATGCAAAAGAAATTTATTTTTCCCTTCAAAAATTACACCATCAATTATTTGTTCATCAAGTTTTGTTCCTAATGTTACAGTTGTTAACGATTGAGTTTCTCCACGAGTAAAAATTGAAGAACCATGTGCGGAAGGCAAATAATCAGTTTCACACCATATTGGTCTGATTTGATTTAATTTACGACCATCTAAACGAATTCTTTCATCTAAAATCACATTTCTTACTGCTTCTTTATGAATATCGTGGAAATAGCGATTAATTTGAAAATTTTTCCCTTCTTTTTCTTCTTCTGTTAAAGAATCAACAAAAGTAGTTTTGACAGCTTCAAATAATTCTGCTCTTAAATGTTTATTCGCATTACCTTGTTTTGCAATATCATAAAGTTGCTGATATACAGCAGCTCTCATTTTGTCTTTTAAATCAAAATCATTATTCTCGTGGCAATACTCTCGTTTTTGAGTCTTTCCTACTAATTCGGTTAATTCAATCTGAGCCTGACATTGCAGTTTTATAGCATCATGAGCAACTCTAAATGCCTCCATCATATCTGATTCCTGAACTTCTTTCATTTCGCCTTCTACCATCATAATATTATCCATGGTAGCAGCAATCATAAGATCAAGATCTGCTTTTTCAACATCTTGTAAAGATGGATTTATAATAAATTCACCATTTATTTTAGCTACTCTTACTTCAGAAATTGGACCATTAAATGGGATATCAGAAACAGCCAATGCAGCAGAAGCCGCCAATGCAGCTAAAGCATCAGGTGCTGTAGTTTTTTCACCTGAAATTAATGAAATCTGAACTTGTACTTCTGCATGAAAATCATCTGGAAATAATGGGCGTAAAGCTCTATCAACTAAACGGGAAACTAATATTTCATATTCTGAGGGTCGTGCTTCTCTTTTAAAAAAACCACCAGGGAAACGTCCCATAGCAGCATATTTTTCTTGATAGTCAACAGAAAGTGGCATAAAATCCACATTTTCTGCAGCATCCTTTTTTGCAACAACAGTAGCTAAGAGCATGGTATTACCCATTCTAACAACTACAGAACCATCAGCTTGTTTTGCCAACTTACCTGTTTCAATAGTTATTATTCTACCATCATTTAATTCAATTGTCTTTGTAATTACTTGCATATGATAGCTTTAAAGTATTTTAATACAAAAAAAGGCAATTAATAAGTCTAATTGCCTTTAAAGATTTTTTAAAAATAACACTAATTATTTTCTAATGTTCAGCTTTTTGATAATTTCTCTATATCTTTCGATATTTCTGTCTTTCAAATAAGCTAACAATTTACGTCTTTTACCTACTAATAAAACCAATGAACGCTCAGTTGCAAAGTCTTTTCTATTAACTTTCAAATGCTCAGTCAAATATTTGATTCTATTTGTAAATAATGCTACTTGTCCTTCGGTTGAACCAGTATCAAATTCTGATTTTCCGTACTCTTTAAAGATTTCCTTGGTATTTCCAGTTTTAAATTGCATATCTAAGATATATTTTGTTTTGTCCTAAAAATGAGTTTGCAAAAATAAACATTTTTTTAATATAAATCTCATTTTTAGTGTTTTTTTTATAATATTAATTGCTTTTTCATTAATCAACTACAAATCTGACACTTGCATTTTAATGATTAAAAATCACATTTACTAAACCTATAAAACTCAAATTTGTTATAATTTTGCAATAATAATTTTATAAATAGTGATAAAAAATCTCTTATAAAATTACTTTGATTTTGATTAAACAAATTACAAAAAAGCAGATTTATTTACACAAAAATATTTTCATGAATATAATTGTAACAGGTTGCAGTAAAGGAATTGGACTTGAGTTATGCAAACTTTTTTGCAAAGAGAAAAATAATAATGTAATTGGTATTTCACGTAGTGGATTATCTAATGAATTAATTGGCGAGTTTGGGGATAATTCAGTTTTTTATTCATTACAATATGATTTAGAGTGTATTGATAATAATTTTCAAGACTTAATTACTTCAAAATTCTCAAAAATTGATATTCTTATTAATAATGCAGGTTTTTTAGTAAACAATAAAATAGAAAATTTAACCGAAAATGATTTCGATAGAATGTTCAATATCAATGTAAAAAGTATTTTCAAAACCATTCAATTTTTGCTTCCTTTTTTCTCGAAACCATCTCATATCGTAAATATTAGCAGTATGGGAGGTTATCAGGGAAGTGCTAAATTTCCTGGCTTATCACTTTATAGTGCCAGCAAAGGAGCTTTAAATACATTAACCGAATGCATGGCAGAAGAATTAAAAGACAAACAAATAAAAATCAACAGTTTATCATTAGGAGCTGTTAACACCGAAATGCTTCAAAATGCTTTTCCTGGATATTCAGCACCAATTCAACCAAAAGAAATGGCTTCTTTTATTAAAAGCTTTGCAGAGAATTCTCATCATTTTATGAATGGGAAAATTATTCCAGTTTCAATTTCAACACCCTAATTTTAAATGAACAAAAAAAATGAAATTTGTCATAACGGTATTGTTAATTCTGTTAATGACAACAAAATAGAAGTTACTATACTTGCTAAATCGGCTTGTTCTGCATGCCATTCAAAAAGCATGTGCTCAATGTCTGAAATGGAAGAAAAAATTATTGAGATATATAATTTTAAACAAAATAAATATAAAGCAGGCGATAAAGTTGAAGTTACTATGAATTTATCAATGGGAAATAAAGCTGTTTTTTTAGGTTATGGTATTCCATTTATTATTCTTATTAGTAGTTTGATTGTTACCTATAATTTATCAAATAGCGAAGCAATAAGTGGCTTAGCTGTAATTACATGCCTGTCAATTTATTATGTTTTGTTGTATTTTTTCAGAAATAAATTAAGAAATACTTTTTCGTTCAACATCAAATAAAATCAATAAATAATTGGAAAAATCATCTTTATTAGTATTTTTTTACGAATTTTACAGAATCAAATTATATAAATAAATATCTATGAAAAAAAAATTATTTTATGCTTTCATTATGCTTATAATTTGCTCACAAGCAATTAATAATGTAAAAGCTCAATCAAACAAAAATATCATTGGCAAACCTAATATTTCGGTTAAAAACGGAATAATGACCCCAGAAGCACTTTGGTCTTTTGGTCGAATAGGTGAAGTTTCGGTTTCACCCGACAAATCTACAATTACATATACTGTAAAATATTTCGACATAAAAGAAAACAAAGGGAATGCTGATATTTACTCAATGAAAATTGATGGCACTGATATAAAACAACTTACGCTAACTTCTGGAAGCGAATATAATGTAATTTGGAGACCTGATGGAAAAAAAATTGGATATATTTCAGCAGAAACCGGAAGTGCACAAATCTGGGAAATGAATCCTGATGGAAGTGAAAAAAAACAGGTTTCAAATGAAGATTCTGATCTTGAAGGATTTAAATATTCCCCAGATGGAAAAAATGTCTTTTTTATTAAACAAGTAAAAATTGATCCTCAAACCAAAGATATTTACCCTGATTTAGACAAATCGAGCGGGAAAATAATTAACGACCTGATGTATAAACATTGGGATACATGGATTGAAAGCTATCCTCATTTATTTGTTGCCAATTATATTGACGGAAAAATAAGCAATTCGCTAGATGTTATGAGTGGTGAACCTTTTGAAACACCAAACCGTCCTTTTGGTGGATTGGAACAAATTAATTGGAGTCCCGACAGCAAAACTATTGCATACACATGCAGAAAATTAACAGGAGTTGCTTACAGTATTTCTACTAATTCAGATATTTTTCTCTATAATATTGACTCTAAGCAAACCGTAAATATTAGCAATGGAATGAAAGGCTATGATATGTCGCCTGTTTTTTCGCCTGATGGAAACAAGATTGCATGGGAAAGTATGGAACGTGATGGCTATGAGGCTGATAAAATAAGACTAGTTATTTACGATTTAAAAACAAAAGAAATTAAGGATTATACAAAAGATTTTGATCAAAATTCAACTGGATTAAATTGGTCGGATGATAGTAAAAAAATATATTTCATTAGTAATCATCATGCAAAAGATAATATTTACGAATTAACTCTTACAAACAACAAAATTCGTAAAATTACAGAAGGCATACATGATATTACATCTGTGATACCAGCAGGAAAAGTATTAATCTCAACAAGAATGTCAATGTCGCATCCCATTGATATTATATCTGTTAACCCAGTTAATGGCAAAATATCAAAACTAAGTACAGTAAATGATGGTTTATTATCTCAAATAAAAATGGGCGACATAAAGGAAAAATGGATAAAAACAACTTCAAATGAAGATATGCATGTATGGATGATTTATCCACCCAATTTTGATAGTACAAAAACTTATCCAACGCTATTGTATTGTGAAGGTGGCCCACAGAGTACAATTAGTCAATTCTGGAGTTATCGCTGGAATTTTCAGATGATGGCTGCAAATGGTTATATTATTGTTGCACCAAACCGTCATGGGTTACCTGGTTTCGGACAAAAGTGGAATGAACAAATCAGCGGAGATTATGGTGGTCAAAACATGAAAGATTACCTAACAGCTATAGATGATGCATGCAAACTGCCTTATGTAAACAAAGACAAATTAGGCTGTGTAGGTGCAAGTTATGGTGGTTTTTCGGTTTATTGGCTTGCGGGCAATCACAACAAACGTTTCAAAGCTTTTATTTCACACGATGGGATGTTTAATTTAGAAGCTCAATATCTTGAAACAGAAGAAATGTGGTTTGTAAATTGGGATTTGGGAGGTGCATTTTGGGATAAGTCCAACAAAATAGCACAAAACAGCTATGCAAATTCGCCACATCGTTTTGTTGACAAATGGGATACACCAATTCTTTGTATTCATGGCGAATTGGATTATCGTATTTTAGCATCACAAGGAATGCAAGCATTTAATGCTGCAAAACTCAGGGGAGTTCCTGCAGAATTATTAATTTTCCCTGATGAAAATCATTGGGTTTTGAAACCACAAAACGGAATCTTGTGGCAACGAACTTTTTATAAATGGCTTGACAAATGGCTTAAATAAAATAAATATTAAAATCAAATTTGTCAAAATAATTTAAAAAATGATATAATTTTCTGGATAATATTGAACTAACAATAAAATTTCAATTAATAAAAAACCGTTCGATTGAACGGTTTTTTTATTTTTCAAAAAAACGTCTATAATCATCAGAATTTTCAAACAATCTCAAGAAAAATCAAGCAAATAATTGCAAACAAAATCAATTTATATAACTGATTTACAATAACTTTTCAAACATACAAATCAATTATCAAGTACTTTAATACAATTTTAATATTTTTTTTACCGATATTATTTTTTTTATTAATTTTACAAAAAATTCTCAAAGCATTGCGTTTAAAAAAATTATTATATTATTCCCTTTTTATAATTATACCCTTATTTGCTAAAGCACAAGAGTATAGTTATGTGCATTATACACCTATCGATGGCTTAGTGCAAACACAAATCATGTCTTTTTTTCAGGATACAAATGGTTTTATTTGGCTTGGTACTAAAGGAGGAATTAGTCGCTTTGATGGTTTAAATTTTAAAAATTTCACAATAAATGAAGGCCTCCCTTCTAATTATATTTATTCCATTTTTGAAAATCAATCAGGTAATATTATAGCTATAACACAAAGTGGATTCTCGTACATTGTAAATAAGAAAGTGATAAATTTCTATTGCAATATTAAAGGTTTCAGCTATAATAGAATTGTTAAGGTTAAAGAAACCAAAAAAGATGAATGGGAAATTGTTTATTTTTCAGATTCATCATTCCATATTATTAACTTCAAAAATGGAATTTTTAAAAAAGATGAAATTAAAAATAAAACTATCGAAAATTTTAAATTTAAAGACTTCTTACGATTTGATTTTTCAAGAATATATAATCAAGATGATTATTTCTTATTCTCTATTGATAATGAATTATATAAACTCGAAAACGATAATATTACAAAAATAATAAAAACCAATTCTGATATTAAACATATTATTAAGGGCTTAAATCAAGAAATATATATCTTAATTAATGATTCGTTATTTAATTTAAAAAACAATAAATTATTGTATTTTAATAAATTAGAATTGAAAGATGATAATAGAATCGCCAGTATTAAAATTGATAAAAAAGGCAAATTATACTACATCGATGATAATAATCATTTTCATATTGATCAACATACTGATTATTATAAACAATCTTTCACAAACAATTGTAATATTGACAGAGATAATATTATTTGGTTATGGGGCGAAGAAGGATTATTTAAAATTCAATCTCAATTATTTACAAATTTTATTCCTGGAAAATGCAATATAAATAGTAATATTTGGTGCATTTCCGAAGATAAAAATAATTACATTTACTTTGGCTCATTTGAAGGGAAATTATCAAGATTTAAAAATAATACTTTTGAAGACATTAACCTAAAAAAGAAACTAAACCCTTATCCTGATAATCTTCATTTTTATATGGGTAGTACTAATGATAAATTTGGAAATATATATTTTTCATTGTCAAAACTTTATAAGTTTGATGGAACTAATTTTGAAAAAATAAAAATTAAAAATGAAGAAAAGTATTATTCGTCCCTTTTTAACTATATTGATACGATTGATAATAAGCTTATGGCAGGTACAAATCAGGGATTATTGATAAAAGAAAATAATAAAGATGGTAAAATTTACAAAATATATCCAGGAAACAAGAAAGGCAGGAATATTGCTTGCATAGTAAAAGATAAACTCAATAGATATTGGCTTGGTGGATTTAAAAATATTTCCATTTTAGATGGGAAAAAAATTATTCATTTGCCTAATAAAGATATGAATTTTAAATATGGAGGAAATGCGATGCATGTTGACTTCAAAGGGAATATTTGGATTGGAAACGAGAAGGGGCTTTTTGTATACGATTACAAAAAATTCAGGAAAGTAGAAAATCCATATTTTAACTCAATTACGGGTTTTATATCAGAAATTGACAAAACACATTTGCTAATAGGAAATATGAATAACCTAGGTATATTATACTTAAACAATTATTATATTACAGAAAAACCTTTCTTTAAGATTTATAATAAATATAATGGATTTTGGGGATCAGAATGTGTACAAAATGGGATTTATAAAGATTCTGAAAATAATTTTTGGATACCTGCTTCCGACAGAGTTGTAAAATACACTCCAACAACATATTCGGTTAATTTCAAACAACTTTACATAAAAATTGACGAAATAAGCATACTAGATAAAAAAACTTTAAAAACCACTAAAACAACAAACTATCTTGATAATGCAAAAATTAATCTAGACTACTACCAAAACAATATTCGCATTGATTATCTGGCAATTAATACAAGCTCTCCAGAAAGAATCAAATTTAAGTATTATATGGACGGATATGACAGTGATTGGTCAGATGAAACTTCACAAAGATTCGTGATTTACAATAATATCCAACCAGGAGACTACACTTTTTATCTTACTGTAAAAAATGAGGATGATATTTGGGTTTCACTTCCCAAAAGTATTAAAATACATATCACAAAACCATATTGGCAAACAACATGGTTTCAGTTTATTGTTGCAATATTTTTCTTATCATTTAGCAGTTTTATTACATACTTATATATTGCCAACAGAAGAAAAAAGCAACTTGAAAAAATAAAAAACGACAAAAAAATCACTGAACTTCAATTAAATTCGCTTAAAGGACAAATGGATCCACATTTTACCTTTAATATTATCAACACCATCGTTTCGATTATTTATAAAGGTCAAAAAGAAGAAGCTATCAAAGGTTTTACAAAATTTTCAAATCTCTTAAGAAATGTAATCACATCTCCAGAAACCAGTTACCGAACCATTGAACAAGAAATTGATTTTGTTAGTAATTATTTAGAATTAGAAAAGTTCAGATTCAAAGAAAAATTTGATTTCATAATTGAAATTGATAGCAACATAAATCAATATTTGTTTGTACCCAAAATGTTAATTCAAACTCATACCGAAAATGCTATCAAACATGGTATTATGCATCTTAAAAACAAAACAGGAAAATTATTAATTAGCATAAAATCTGATGTGGATGATATCATCATCGTAATTGAAGATAATGGCATCGGAAGAACTATGGCAAATAATTTAAGCAAAACATCAACAGGTTTAGGTATAAAAATTATTAATTCATATATTACTCTTTTTAATAAATATAATAAAGAAAAAATACAGCAATTAATTACAGATTTATATGACGAAGATTCAAATCCAGCCGGGACATTGGTTACTATAAAAATTCCAAAAAATTTCAATTTTTCAATATAATTCTTACAATATAAAATAATTACGTAAAACACTTACAAAAATGAGAAAAATAAAAACATTAATAGTTGATGATGAATCAGATGCAAGAGATTTATTAAATAACATACTAAAAAACAATGAAGACATTGAAATAATTGCTTGTGTAGAAAGTGCCGAAGAAGCCTTAAATTGGATTACCAAAACACTCCCCGATTTGGTTTTTTTGGATGTACAAATGCCAAATAAAAATGGATTTGATTTGCTTGATGATCTTAAAAAGCTAAAAATCACATATCCTGAGATAGTATTTGTTACAGCATTTAACCAATTTGCATTAAAAGCAATCAAGCACTCTGCTTTTGATTTCTTATTAAAACCTATTGATATTGAAGAATTAGAAAAAACCATACAAAAATTTAAAACCAAAACTCTAAAAAGTGATTTTGTAAATAAAATTGATGTACTTTTTGAAAATTTGAATCAAAATAAAAAAATAAAATTTAATACACGATTTGGATTTATGACACTAAATCCAAATGAAATAATATATTGTTCAGCTAATGGTAGTTACACTCAAGTTTTTCTTGAAAATTCAAAAATTGAGTTATTTACAAATCACATCGGGAATTTAGAAACTATTTTACCAACTGCTAATTTTTTCAGAATCAGCAGATCTCAAATTATAAATACAAATTTTTTATTTACTGTAATCCGTAAAAAGAAAATCTGTATTCTAAAAGATGGAGAAAATGAAATAATACTATATATTTCGAGCAGTAAATTAAAAGAACTTGAAGAATTATTCTGATTTCAGGTAAAATATTACTTCATGTTTAACCCAAATTAATCAATAGGAGACTTAAAAAGTCGAACTATTTGATTTAGTTGATTTAGTTATTGTTTAAAATGATCAACTTGGGTTTTAGAGAAATTCTAAAAATTAGATTTTTTGTAACAAACAAAAATTCTAAAATCGTATTTTACTTTTGTAAATGAGAACTTTGCAAAGCGAAATCATCAACACATTTAAAATAAATAAACTTGTGAATAATTTTAAAAATTGAAGTTTACTAATAAAAAGTTTATTTTTAATAATAGCAAAGCTTTTTATGCCTTATCATATAAACAATTCTATATTTTAAAATATTTTTAACAAAATAAAATTAACAAATCTTTCGTTCATTGCCTAAAACCTGCAATTCAACCCCGAATTTTAACTCCCCGTCAAATAACTCGAAAAACGCTTGCACAAAATTTCATTCTGACATATCTTTGCATTATAAACATAATTATTTGTTTTGGTAAAACATCCAAAATGAACCTAACCCGTTAAAGTTTTAGCACAAATAATTGTAACGTACATGCTTGTGAGCTTTATCTTTTTAGATAAAGCTTTTTTTATGTTTTATATTGCTTAATAATTATCAGCAACTATTTCAAAATAAGCTTGAGGATGCTCACATACAGGACACATTATCAGTGCTTTTTCGCCATAATGGAAATATCCACATTTGCGGCAAACCCACATTACTTTAGCATCTTTTTTGAAAACTTTGCCATTTTTTAAATTATAATGGAGTTTTTTAAATCGTTCTTCGTGCTGTTTTTCAATCGCTGCAATCAATTTAAACATAGTTGAAACCTTTTTAAATCCTTCTTCTTCAGCTATTTTTGAAAATTCAGGATAAATTTCAGTCCATTCTTCATTTTCGCCCATAGCTGCAGCCTCCAGATTATCAGCTGTATTTGAAATGATACCACCTGGATAAGTTGCTGTAATTTCAACAGGACCACCTTCTAAAAAGCGAAAGAAAATTTTTGCATGACATTCTTCCTGTAATGCAGTTTCCTCAAACAAAGCTGATATTTGTTCGTATCCTTCTTTTTTTGCTTGCTTTGCAAAAAAATGATAACGATTTTTCGCTTGAGATTCTCCAGCAAAAGCCTTCATTAAATTTTTTTCCGTTTTCGTTCCTTTAATACTCATTGTTTATTTATTTTTTATTATAACAAAATTAGTATTATTTTTGAATAAAAATACTTTTTACATGGAATTAGTTTTTGCAACCAATAATCAACACAAAATCAAAGAAATATCACCTCTCATAAATGGAAGTTTTCGTTTATTGAGTTTAAATGATATTAAATGCTACGAAGAAATACCAGAAACCTGTGCCACAATTGCAGGAAATGCATCTCAAAAATCTCATTATATTTTTGACAAATTTTCGATAAACTGTTTTGCAGATGATACAGGCTTAGAAATTGAAGCACTTAATGGGGAACCCGGTGTTTACTCTGCTCGTTATGCAGGTGAACGTTGTAGTTTTCAAGATAATATTGATAAAGTTCTTGAAAAAATGCATGGTAAAACAAACAGAAAAGCAAGATTTAGAACGGTTATATCCCTCATTATTGATGGCAACGAATTACAATTTGAAGGAATTGTAAACGGAACAATATTAACTGAAAAAAAAGGAGTTGACGGATTTGGGTACGATCCCATTTTTCAACCTGAAGGTTACGATATTACTTTTGCCGAAATGACACTTGAAGAAAAAAACAAAATCAGTCACAGAGGACTGGCAACCCAAAAGTTAATTGATTTCTTAAACAAGCTGTAAATTAATTGAACCATACAGAAAATGATACAATTTGAAGAAAATATCAGGGAAAACTCCCTAAAAGAAATCGCTTTTAAAATGCTTACAGCTGCTCGCACTGCACCAAAAGCACGTGGAGTTGACAATTTGATTATCGCAATGGCAAGTGGCGAAACTATTATTCAGATTTCTGATAAAATGAAAGAGATTTCTGTAAGAGATAATATGGCTTTTTTCATGCGCGATGCCGAAAACATCCTGCAAGCCAGCACTATTGCATTGATTGCTACAAAAATAAAAGCCAATGGATTAAATTGTGGTTTATGTGGTTATCCTAATTGTGCCGAAAAAAACAACATTCCCAAAGCTCCATGTGTATTCAATACCAATGATTTGGGAATTGCTATTGGCTCTGCAGTTGGAATAGCAGCAGATAACAGAGTTGATAACCGTGTAATGTATTCAATTGGGTTGGCTGTAAAAGAATTAAATTTGTTAGGAGAAGAAGCAGCAATTATTTTTGGAATTCCGTTGAGTGCTTCAGGAAAAAGTCCGTTTTTCGACAGAAAACCTTTGTAATTATGTGTGGTATCTGCGGCATTTTAAAACGTTCTGAATCTGAAATTCCTTTACCAACGGTTATAAAATCGATGTGCGACAGCATTAAGCACAGAGGTCCTGATGATGAAGGTTTTGCTTTGTTCGATATGAATACGAATCAGCATATTTGTGCCG
>CAZWRD010000027.1:3410-28141 GCA_964636105.1 uncultured Bacteroides sp. | reverse complement strand
GTAATATCAGCATTTATTCAAACAGCAATGTAATTTATGTAAACAACAACAGCAATGAAGTTGTGAAAGAAATCGTTGTAATGAATGTTTTAGGACAAGAAATCTTAAACAAAAAAGCAGCTAATACTTCTGTAAACACTATCACTATGGATGTTGCTTCAGCATACTATGTAGTAAAAGTTGTTACTGAGAATAAAGTATATACTGAAAAAGTTTACGTAAGATAACAAAAAAACTTCACTTAAATCCCTCCTTTTTGGGAGGGATTCAGGTGGGTTTAATTAATTTAATAAATTAGAAATTTTAAATAATTATAATAATATGAAAAAAGCAATCAGAATTTTTACAGTTGTATCTTTCTTTGCCTTAATACCAGTATTAACTATGGCTCAACCACCACATCCAAATAGTCCTGTTAATGGCGGAGGTGGTAATGCACCTAATACCAATGGACAAACAAACGCTCCTGTTGGCGGTGGTGCTCCTATAGATGGTGGTCTTAGCATTTTTATGCTTTTAGGCGCAGCTTATGGTGCTAAAAAAGTTTATCAGGTACGCAAATAATCAGTAAATCTGATTAATAATTATATAGGCATCGGTTTGAAGACCGATGCCTTTTTTATTGCTCGAAAAGCTTGCAATTTGCGAAAAAAATACTAATTTTGCAATTCAGTTCGGGAAGTAGCGCAGTTGGTTAGCGTACTTGACTGGGGGTCAAGAGGTCGTGAGTTCGAGTCTCATCTTTCCGACTTATAAAAGGCAGTTAAATATAACTGTCTTTTCTTTTTTGGAAGAAATCATTTTCAGAAAATTTTGTCCTACTTTTGCATAATCAATTGATAATATTAGCAATTACTAAATTCAATTATTCCTCTTTAACCCATATTAATCAAAAAGAGATTTGAAAAGTTGAACAATTTGGCTAATTATGATAAAGGGGAAAAAGCAGAATGCTTCGCATCCTGCTTTTTCCACTTAGTATTCTGATATAATTTGTAATTAAAAAATGAAGCGAAAAATCTGTAACTCAGTTTTCATCCAATACAGATAAATTCAGCAGTATTTATTATAAAAATGCATTAATATGATACTATTTTCTTCCAGTTTTCTTCTCTCGGATTTATGCACATTACAGGTATTTGTGGCGTGTTAAAAATCAAATCCTCATCGTATGTTCCTAAAATAAAACTAGCTAAAGCACTTGTTCTGGATGTCATTATCATGATTAATCCAGAGTTGATTGTAACTGCATAATCAATAACTGCTTTTGTGAAATTACTTCCTTTTTCAGCATTTTTCTCAACATATTTTACACCGTTTTCACTGAAGTGCTTGGTTATAATTTCTACAGCATTATTTATACTTTCATCGTCCTTAATTTTCAGAATATGAATTGTAGAATTAAATTGTTTTGCAATAGCAGCAGCCCATTGCGTTTTTTCCCAAGGACCAGCTTCGCTAGTTATTGGCAAAACAATATCATTATATGCATTTTCGAATGGACGCTTTTGAACAACAACTACGGGTACCTCAGAGCTAGTAATCACTTTTAAAGCAAAACTTCCTGTGATTTTTTGCATTCCCACTTTACCATGCGTGCCCATAACTACAAAGTTAGCTCCAATTTCTTTTGCAACTTCTGCTATCGTTTCAAATATATTACCATCGCGTGATATACTTGTAGATTCTACACCATAGGTTGCTTTTAAATCATTTGAAATTAATCCCAACTTTTCAATTATTATTGCATCAGTTAGGTTTTCTTTTTTTAAATAATTTTTGGTGTCTTTATCAACCACATGAAGCAAACAAACTTTATAATTCAAGAGTTTAGCGGTTTCGGCACCATGTTTTACAGCATTATCACACACTTCAGTGAAATCTGTAGGTATCAATATGATATCATTCATTTTTGTTTCCATTTTTTTAAATGTTATAATGAAGCAAATTTATAAATTTATTAAACAGTATAATGTTAAAATTAAAAAAAATTATTGTCTAATTGCCATTATTGGTAATTTGGTTTCAAACAGATAGTTTTTTGACTTATTTTTTCCTATCAATCGTTGAAAAAAATTAGCCTTATGAGGCATAAACACAATTAAATCGATATTGTTCTTCTTAATGTAATTATCAATTTCTTCATGCTTATCTTCGCCTTCTAATACATCGCAATGAAATTTATTTAAAGTAATTTCCGTTTCAAATGCCGAATTTAAATATTCTTTTGAAGAATATGCTTTCAAATAATTACAATCTTCAGTAAGATGAACGCAAAAAACTTTTGGATCACAGATTTCAAATAAGTTATATGTTTTTCTGATTAACACACTGTTTGATATTTCTAAATCAGCAATATATAAAACATTATTAATGCATGTATTAAGTTCAATTAAAGGAATAGCAATTACTGGAAATTTAGATTTATTAAAAACACCAATAGTTCTATTCCCAAATAAAAAATTGCTTTCATCAATTCCTTTTGAACCAATGATAATAAGCGAAGGAAAATAATCTGAACAAAAATCTTCTAAATCTTCTTCAAATACCCCTTCAGTTATTTTACTAAATATCTTCACATTAGCTTCGGATTTTTCATCCAAACCTTTTATTAAATCATTTAATTTATTATTTGCAGTTGATCTCGCATCCACAATAATATCATTATGGTTTAATTGATTATATTCAAATACTTCGGGAATGCTCGGTGATGAAAAATAATACGGTTTTATTATGGTATGAAAAAGCATAATTTCTGCATTATTCATTTTTGCCAACTTTAAAGCATAATTTATAATATTTGTGCTATGTTCCGAAAAATCTACTGCTACAACTATTCTTCTCATTGTATATATATTTTGATTATTTAATTGTCATATAGCCTGTCCCGATTGTTCTGAAGAAACTCGCCATATAAAGATTCTCTTATGAGTAAAATTTTTACAATGGTTCATTTCGATATTCCCTTTATTTAAAATAAAAAATCTTTGCCATTAAGTATTAACTTAAAGACAAAGATAGTTCAATTTAAAGCTATTTGCTAAAAAAAATATAAATTATTTCGAAATATATCTATTCAAATCATCAATACTTGATTCAAAATCAAATGCATCATTTAGTTGAAAATAATTTCCTTTATCATATACATAGCTATAAGCAAATTTTGCAAAATCCAAACGCGTACTTTCAAAATCAAAGAGCTTAACAATTTCTTTTATTTGCGAAGTTGTTAAACAATTATTAGTAATAACTTGCTTAGCCACAGTTAATTTTGAACTTTCGAAGTTCTTGCTAGATATCGAAGTCTTTACTGTTGCAAAATTTGAATTTGTCATTGGGAAATTACAACCATAAGGACCATAATATCCGGGAACAGCATCGGTTACCTGCCTTTGATTGTTTCTGTTATTATAAGGTTGATTTGGAAAATGTCGGTTGTTATTGTTATTTTGATTATTAGAAGTGGTTGTTGTAGTGGTAGTAGTAGTTGTTGTTGTGTTGTTCGTATTGGTTTGGTTGGGTTTAAGATTGGTATTAAAATTTACATTCAAATTTGTACCAGTTGTAGGATCTGATAAGTTAATCCCTACATTTGCACTATTAGGTGCTGTAGTATTGGTTTGATTTTGATTGGTTGTATTGGTATAAATAGGTTCGGGAACAGGCTCGGTATTTGAGTAAACATATGTATTTGGATTTGATACACTGCTACTAATAGGAGATTCATTCATCCATCTGATAATCCAATTTCCTTTGTTGTTTTTTCTGATGGTATATGTTGTTTCAGTTCCTTGATTGATATATATAGTTTTGTCTAATTGCCCCATGCCATTATTTTTGAAAATAATTTTGCATTTGTATGATGGAGCTATTAAATCTGTAATTTTCACATTAGTACGTGCATCAGCATTTTGCTTAATGCCATTTAAAATTACATAAAATGGTTCGCCTTGTTCGGTAAAAAATACCAAATTTGATTTTTGTGAAAACACACTGCTTGCAATTAGCAATAAGGATACAAGAATGATAAATTGTTTTTTCATAGTAGATTGAATTAAATTTTTTCAAAAATAAATGATTTTTATGAATTATAAAAATTTCTATTCAAATTTTGTGCCAAAAATAAAAAGGACATCATCAATTGCAAAACATCAAACACAATAGCATTCTGATTATAAAATAAATAGTAAAAAACCATTAAATTAAACAACTTAAAATATTTGATAAGTATCATTTATTAAAATGATTATTTGCTAATTAAATGCATATTATTAAATTACGTTAAATGAGTTATTTATTCATCCTATTTTTATATATTTGCAGGTTTAAAGCCTGAAAACAGGCAAAACAAAATTTACTAATCACACTCTATAATTCAATTTTATGAGTAATTATATCGGAATCAGACATGAAGATAAATATGTAATGGAGCGTCGTGCTCCATTAACTCCAAAGCATGTAAAAAGATTGATAGAACATCTAAAACTAGATTTTATAGTTCAAACATCCGAAAAACGTATTTTTAAAGATGAAGAATACTTAAAAGCAGGTGCTTTAATTGAAAATGATCTAAGAAAATGCAATGTAATTTTAGGTGTAAAAGAAATGCCTATTGATTTTTTTGAGAAAGAAAAAACTTATGTTTTTTTCTCGCATGTTATTAAAGGACAATCATATAATATGCCAATGCTCAAAAAAATGATGGAATTAAAATGCAATTTGATTGATTATGAAAAAATTGTAGATGAACAAAATAAGCGATTAATCTTCTTTGGTAAATATGCTGGATTGGCAGGAATGATAAATTCACTTTGGTCATTAGGTTTACGATGGAAAAGTTTTGGAATAGACACCCCATTTTTGTATTTAAAACAAGCTCATAAATACAGTTCATTACGCGAAGCAAAAGATGCTGTAAGTTATGTTGGTCAGCTAATTGCCGAAAACGGATTGCCAAAAGAATTGCAACCCATGGTAATCGGATTTACTGGATATGGGAATGTTTCGCAAGGAGCTCAAGAAATTTGTGGATTATTACCTGTAAAAGAAATATCAACAGAAAAATTACTCGAGTTAAATGACAGAGAAAAACTACCTAATAATCTTATTTTCAAAGTTGTTTTCAAAGAAAAACATATTTCTGAACATCTTGATAACGAAGAGTTTGATTTATATGATTATTACAGAAATCCAGAAAACTATCGCAGTAAATTTGAGCAGTATATACCGCATTTAACAGTACTTATGAATTGTATGTATTGGGATGCACGTTACCCTCGTATTGTAACAAAAGAATATCTAAAAAAGCTTTATGCTGATGGTAATCCTAAGCTAACTGTAATTGGTGATATAACTTGCGATGCCGAAGGTTCGATTGAATGTACCAGCCATGGTACAGAAATTGAAGATCCAATTTTTGTTTATAATCCCATAAACGACTCTTATACTATGGGTTATGAAGGAATTGGAATTTTAGATATGGCTGTTGACATTTTACCAAGCGAATTGCCGCGTGATTCATCTGATGGATTTGCTGATGCTTTGTCAAACTTTGTAAAATCAATCGTATTTGCTGATTATGATTTACCAACTGCTGATTTAGATTTGCCAAAATCATTAAAAAAAGCACTTATTCTTCATAAAGGAAAACTTACACCCGAATTTGAATATCTCGAAAAATACCTAAAACAATAATTTGGATAATTAAACAATTACATAGTTTGAATTAATGCTTAGATTTGGTTTCATATTTGTTCTTTTGGTCTTTTTCCAAGAAATTGGCTTTACTCAAAAAGTAGATTCAGTGGCTTGGGCGCGCAATCGTACACAATATTATTACGACAAAACCAATCCATTTGAAATGCCTATCACAAGCAAAATAGACACAGTAATTAAAGGATTAGAGCAATACAATCAATCATTTAATCGCAACAAATTTAGCGAGTGGGCAGGCAATATTGGCAGACCTTCAAAAAGAATTATTTTTGATCCACGTCATACTGTGGGTTTCGATATGGGAATTTATAGTTTTGATGACTTGTTATTTAATAATTATTCACAACCATATTATCAGGTTCGTCGCCCTTATACTTCAATAAATTACATATCTGGACCTGAAAAAGAAGAAATTTTTCAAATAATACATAGTCAAAATGTTAGCAAAACATGGAATGTAGCCCTAAATTTCAGAGTTACTGATTCTTGGGGAAGTTATCAATGGCAATCATGCGACAATCGACAGTTTTTGATTAATACCAATTATTTTTCACCCTCTGGCAAATATCGTTTATTAGCAGCATATTATCATTCTAGTATCGAAATTCAGGAAAATGGAGGTATTAGTAGCGATTCTATTTTCGAAAATAAATTAGCACCTCAAACCTTATCAGTGCCTGTTTATCTGCAATCAGCTAACAACCAATACAAAGAAACAGGTATTTTTGTTAAACAGATTTATAATTTCAAACGCATGAAAGTGGATAGCATCCCTCGAAAATCTTTTAATCCAGGTTCTATTCATCTTTCGATGCATTATTATAAAAATGCGCAAACTTATTCAGATAAAGATGAATCACCTAACTATTATAACAACATATATCTCGATTCTGCATCAACTCATGATAGTATTTATTATCAATTTTTCGAAACCAATTTTGCATGGACTAATGGGATAAGTGCAAATCCTTTGTCGCCTCAGGCTTTTAATCTGGTTTTTGGTATTAAACATAAGTTTATCGAATATAAAGACACTTTCAGAGTTACAACATTCAATCAGTTAACACCTTATGCTGCTATGTCAGTATTTGCTTTTGGAAAGTTCCATCTGAATTTAAATGGAGAATACGTTGTTGGCGATTACAATGGAGGTGATTTTTATTTTAAAGCCCTTGCAAAATTTGATTTTCTTAAACAACAACCGGGCAAAATATTGTTTACTACAGGGTTTAATTTTACTCAAAAAGAAGCAGATTGGATATATATTTGGAAGTACTCCAATTATTTTAAATGGAAAAACGAATTTGATAAACAGAACTTTATTAGCTATTTTGCTAATTTAAAGATAAAAAGTTTTAAAATTGATGTAGCCATGCATCAGCTAAACAATTACGTATATCTTGACAATAATGCAAAACCTGATTGGCATGACAATATGATGCATGTTTTTGTAGCTAAAATAAGTAAAGATTTTACATGGAAAAAACTTCAAATTGACAATGATATTGTATATCAATATACCCCTGATAATTCGATTATAAAAATACCACAAATAGCTGCTATGCAATCATGGTATCTTAATTTGCAACTATTTAAAAAATACATGTACCTTCAACCAGGTGTAAGTTTATATTATAATTCATCTTATTTTGCTGATGATTATTCGCCAGCACTTAGAATGTTCTATACGCAAAATAGCAAACAAATAGGAAATCATATTTATGCAGATGTATTTGCCAATGTTCAAATAAAAAGAGCCAACGTTTTTTTAAAATACCAACACATAAACAGTGGCTGGGGTAAAACAAACTATTATATGATACCACATTACCCTCAACAAGCATCAGCTTTGAAATTTGGAGTCATATGGCGTTTTTACGATTAGAAAATAATCATCCAGTAAATTAATCAATCATTTTAAAATTAGCTACTCAATTTATATTATATGCAGGTACTAAAAGGAAAAAAAATTAATTTAAGAGCATTGGAACCCGAAGATATTGACTTGCTCTATAATTGGGAAAACGACAGCAGTGTTTGGCATATAAGCAACACGATATCACCGTTTTCTAAATATATGCTTGAACAATACATTTTTAGCAATCAGGATATTTATACAAACAAACAATTAAGATTGATTATTGAAACAGAACAAATTCCTATTGGATGTATAGATATTTTTGATTTTGACCCTAAAAATGAAAAAGCTGGAGTAGGAATATTGATTACAGATGAATTTAGGAAAAAAGGTTTAGCATCAGATGCCTTAGAAGTATTAATTTTATATTGCTTTAATACTCTAAACTTACACCAATTATATTGCAGTATTCTTACAGACAATGAAGCAAGCCTAAATTTGTTTACTTCAAAAGGTTTTACTGTTTGCGGAATGAGAAAAGATTGGATTTCAATGAATTGTGAATGGAAAGATGAGTATTTTTTGCAATTAATAAATAATAAAAAATAATTCCTTTTAAGTTTTGTTGTTCATCACAAACACTCTTACACTACAACCTCATAATAAATTACTTGCGTAAATATAATTGTTTTTTAGAAAAATAATTATCGTTTTTTTTTGTTTAAATGTATTTAGTAATATTTTTTTTATTAATTTTGCAAAACTAATTATTGTTATGTATACTTTAAATACTTAATTAGTTAAGTTCTTTACTTTTTTTTTAAAAAATATAAATCAGGATGTTCAAAATCTGTTTGTTATGATTAATATAAAAAATATATTTTTTTTAATGAACAAAATTTCACTAACAAGGTTTATATAGATATAAAATAGATATTAATTAAATAAAAATATAAAAGCAATTAAACAATTTAGTTGAAGTTGCTATAAAGATCACCCGAGGAGGTAAAGTAAATTGGTTTTCAATTGTGTTAATGCCCCGTTTTCTTCCCGAAAACGGGGTTTTTTATGCTTTTATCACAACGAAATACCCAGATTGAAATAAATACTTTCCTTATATGGATTCAACATCAAAAATGCTTTAACTGGAATTTGAATATCAGAATTTATTTTTATTTTATCTTTAATTTTCACACCTGCCATTATCACGTTTAATTTGCTTGCATAATAGCTTTCATGAGGGGTTAACGCTGCTATAAATTCTGTTTTTTTATTCGAAATATTAACTTTATAAGCCAATTCTAAATAAGTAGAATACATATTTTTAGAAGTTAAGATATGCCTGTCGTCTCCAAAAATAAAGTTCGAGGCTAAAATGCGTATCGGAAAATTTTCAGCATCATATTCAGCAATTAAATCAAAAGTATGACGGGTTGTTTTATTTTTAAAATCAAAAAAAGAATTTTTCTTTCCATTTGTTTCAGGCATAAAATAATCGAAAATCGAAAACTTTAAATTTTTGAGTTGAAAATTTACATACATATCAATTTCAGAATAACTACCATTAATAGCATAAGCAGCCCAAGCACCTAGCGTAAAATTTCCATTTTTCAATTCAATACATGGCTGAATACTTGGTGCATTTCCATTAGCAAAGCCACGCCATAAATGCAATGAATAAATATCAGCACTCAAACTTAGTTCAAACTTTTTATCTTGCGAACTAACTGTAATTATTTGACACAGAACTAATATGAATAAAAAAAAGACTTTCTTCATAAATTTACTTTAATTTGCAAAATTATGAAAATGACTTTAATTCTATTATTGATAAAAAGTTAATAAACTTAAACTAATTTGTAATTTTTCCGATTAAACTAAGTATAATTGTCGGATTTTTCGGGTCGTTAGTAACAATTGTAATCGTTTTTTGCTGCTCTCCTGAACGTCCTCCGGTATTGAATGATGCTGAAACAAAACAGTTTTCGTTAGGTTTTAATAGTGTTTTGTCAATATTAGTTGTAGTACAGCCACAACTGCTTGTTATTTTCCTTATTATCAAATCTGATTTTCCAGTATTTATCAACTCAAAACGATAAAAAACATTAGTTCCTTCTTTTACATCACCAAAATCAAAATCTTTAACAGCGAAAGAAGCAATAGGTGCATTTGCTTGCTGTTCTGACGTTAATTTTGAGAAATCTTCCTCAATTTGGGCTGAAACATAGATAATTTTTTCCGATAAACTATCGTCGGTGGTTTGTAAATTAATTTTATCGAAATTCAATCCCCAATCTTTTCGTTTTGAGGCATCGTAAGTAATCAAAAAATAATCGTCAAAGGTTGATTTTAAAACAATTCTTTGAGGCTTAACACTAAGCCATTCGGGTAATTGTTTGAATTCAATCTTCATTTTCTTTTTTGAAGAATTATATATCCATAAAGTATCTGATTTTATTTCAGTATTACTCATTTTGTTATATGCAATATGATTTACTCTAAATTTGAGATTCCCAATTTCTTGAGGATACTTTTCTTCAATAATTTTCTGCCCTTTAAAAACATAACCTTTCAAATACAGATAAACCCCCTTATTGGCTGTATCATTGGTATATACAATAATATATTTATCAAAAGCACCAAGTCTATTGGTAGTTGAGTAAACCGCCTCCACAAATCCTGATTTGCCAGGCATTACACTATCTTTTGTATATTTAGTGGTAGTACAACCACAAGCAGCATATACATTTGTTATCAAAACAGGCTGTTTGCTATTATTTATAAACTTAAAAACAGCATTTACATTTCCCAAGCTTTCTTTAATATTGCCAAAATGATGAGTATCTTTATCAAATTGCAAAGCACTGTATGTTTGCGATTTGCCAATATTAAAAAGAAACAATAATCCTATTAGTACGAAAAATCTGGTCATTTTTTAAAAAACTAAGTTTGTAAATACATTTTTATATTGACAGTAAAATTACCTAAAAAGTTTGTGAAAGCAAGTAAAATTTTTCTAAAAAAAACTTAATGGAATACACGAATACATCGAAATTATTTGCGTATTTTTGAAAACTGAAATATTTATTTGGTTGATAATGATTTTAAGACGTGTATTTGCAACTTTATTCTTCTCATTTTTCACTTTGCTTTTATTCTCTCAAGCTGAAAGTCAATTTTATACATTTAAGCAACTTGATTCTATTTATCATTCAAACCAAAATGCATTAAAAGCAATTTCAAACTCAGATATAGATAAATTGATAATAAATGACTGCAATTTAAATGACATCGAAACTCAAATTAATTGCTTGGAATATTATGGATTAGAGAATTTCTTCGATTTTAAAAATATTAGTCAAATTGAACTTTATCAGAATTACAAAAATCTTATTGTTGAAATTAAACAAAACAGAACAGTTATTAATCAACAAATATCTAATATAGACTATTGGTATTTTAAAACAGCAAAAGATTATCTTTCTAAAGCCGACACAACTAATGCTTTTACTTTTCTTGATAAATCTTTACAATTTAACTTCATGTATGTTTTATCGATAAATTTAAAAAGTAATTTACTCATAGAAAAAAACAAAACAATAGAAGCAACATCTTTTTTAACTCAATATGCTAATATATATTATCTTGATTATGACTATTTCAAATTATTTTACACTACGGTTTTACAATTAAATTCTGCTTTGACTAAAAAATCTGGTTTTTTTTATAATGAGGGCTATTATAATGAATCAATGTTGTATTATCAATATGCAGATAGTTTGTGTAAAGCTTTTAAATTTTATAATTGTTCCGAATTCACTACGGGTATAATAAACTCTAAAAAGGGCTTATACAATTCTTATTTACGAATAGCAAATCAAGCAATTACAACTAATAACTTTAACATTGCAGAATCTTTTACAGATAAAGCTTTAGAGTATGCTTTAGTTAACAGGGATGCAATTGGCGATGACATTGAAACTGATAAAAATTACAAATTATTTGTATATAAATATCTTTCATTTTCAGCTAAATATAAGCAAAAAAACAACAATAAATCAGCTGATTTGTATTGGGAAAAAGCCAATAGGATTTGCAAATTATTAAAGCTGCATGAATGCGATAATTTAAGCTTTGCAAAAAACGAAAATCTTGATTTGCCAGACAATGCAAGTACAGACGTAATTAGCGAAAACAAAGTTATTGTGCAACCGAATATTGTATCAATTAATAATGAGAACAAACCAAAAACAAAAAAACCAACAAAATATAAAAACAAGAAATCGGTTATTACAAAAAATAAAATAAGTACTAAAAAATATAACTTAAATAAAGCACAAAACAGCATAGCTGAAAATTTGATTGAAATCGGAAATGAATTGTATTCAAAATCAAAATTTGAAGATGCCTACCAAAAATATATTTCTGCCAAACAGCTTTTGTCTTCAGATAACAAATCGAAAATAGAAATTTATATAAATCAAACTGCTTTAAAAATCATTTTTCTTCCATTAAAAGATATTAATTTTATTCTTTGGTCTGAAGATTTTGAGAAAATTGATAGCATTATTAATTTAAGCAAAACTTTGCAAAAGAAGTATTTAATGCTTGATAATGTTGAAGTTAACAATGAATTTAAAAGGATTGAAGATAATAAAAACAACAAGCAATGCAGAAGTATTGATGAAAAGATTTCGTTATTATGTATCAAAGCCATTTCATTATTCGAAATCAAAGAGTTTCAAAAAGTTCAAATTACTGTAGATGAAGCAGAAAGACTTATCAAAAACCATATTAATTGTAAATTTAATCTAGCAGATTTTGATAAGATTTCAACACTAATCAAACCCATTACCACATATTATACATTACTAAATTTAGCTAAAACTAACTATGAGAGTCATAATTTTCAGGATTTTACTACTCTTTTTCTAACAGCCGATTCAATCTATAAACAACAAAAGCTTGATAGTTTTAAGATTCCAGAGAACAACCTGATTTCATTTTTAAAATATCAGAATAATGATACTGTAAATTTGAAAATTACAGACGTATTATTGAGCAACAAATATCAAAATGAAAGTTTTCAATTACTTAATGTATTGAAAGAAAATAACTTTCCAGCATTTAAAACTAAAAAAGTTCAAGAGGATTTGGTGAAGTTGGTTGCAGAAAACAATCAGTTGGATTTAGTTTATTTAAACATTAAACATCCTTTTTTGAAGGATGAAAAATGGTTTAAATATTTTATCAAGTCATATAATTTACTGAAAAAGAACAAATAGAGTTTATTGTTTTTTTATTTTTCATTAATTATTTCTACACCATCCCAGTTTTGCGGAATCCCTTTTTGATTAAAAAACATACATCTTTCTTTATACATATTTACAATTTTATCATTCTTGCATTGATCACTTATTTTACTTAAAATAAGTAAAGCCTGTTCAAATTCTTGGTTTAAGTATAAATCAATTGCTTTTTGATAATCAGGTAATAAATCAATTAATTTTTCACAAAAGTCTGGATTGGTAGAATTATCGATAACTTCATACAGTTTTACAGCTTCTTTTTTACCTAAAACTCTCACATTATCAATATATCTGAATGCATATTTGTTTTTGTCAACAATATTTGATTTAACATCTTCAGTAATAATGAGCGGAATCCCATAAAGTTTGGTTAGACCTTCGATACGTGAAGCAAGATTAACTGCATTTGAGATAACAGTTCCTTGTAAGCGTTCGCTTCCACCAACAATTCCAAGCATCAAATTTCCTGTGTGTATTCCAATTCCGATTTCAATTGGTGATTTGTTTTCTGAAAGAAGCTTGTTATTCAACAAAGCCAATTGTTTGCGCATCGAAAGAGCCGCATCAATGGCATCATCTGTTTTTTTTCCAAACAATGCCATTATAGCATCACCAATATATTTATCAATAAAGCCATTATTAGAATTGATAGCTGGCTCCATATGTTCAAGAAATGCATTAATAAAATCAAAATTTTCTTTAGGGGTCATTTTTTCAGATAATGAAGTAAATGAGCGTATATCAGAAAACAAAACCGTCATTTCCTTTTGAACCTGATCGCCTTTTTGCACATCCGTAATATTACTTCTGCTTAAAAAATCGAGAAACTGCTGAGGTACAAATCGTTGATTGGCTATGTTTATCTTTTTAATATTCTGAATTTGATTTTTTATCTTAAGCGACATATCATTGTAACCCTCTGTAAGTTCGCCAATTTCGTCATTGGTTCTTACTAATGCATACTGATTCATTTGCCCTTCTCCTGTTTTTTTCATACTTTCCAAAAGCTCCTGCATTGGTTGAACAATGTCTTCTGTTGTCCATTTTACAAATAAAACAATATATATCAACGACACCAACATTCCCATCGAAATCCCAACTATCATCATCATACTATTAATTGCATTAACGTAGAAGAAATGTTTGAAATTTGATTGAAAATCGGTCATATTTAATTCCGAAGTATCTTTGTAATAAGTACCCAAAAGTACTTTAGCTTTTTCAATATTTAGCTCACCTATCTCCTTAATTGATGTTAAACTCATAAGCAGATAAAATAATACAATTATCAAAGGCAATAAGGTTGTCATTAAGCTAGATATCCATAATCGAGTACTAATTTTACCTGTTCTGCTTTTAAAAATTCTTTTATTTAATTCATCTCGAGTAAAAACATGTTCAATATATTTGATATGAACCTTATGCTTTTGCCAAAAATACACAAAAACGATTACTAAAACAGACGCAACAATAGATATTGGAAAAATCTGAGTGTATATTTTTCGTGTTGTATTGTCGTTTACAAAATTATCAGTAAGAATACGAATTAAAGAATATGAATTAGTAATAAAGAAATATATGATAAATAATCCGCTGTTGATTAACGGTGTTTTCAAAAGCCATTTCCTACAGTATTTTATTCTTTTTTCTGAATTGGGTTTTCCTTTTCTAAGGTTTTTAAAATAAAGTTTAAATGGTCTATTGATAAAAAATCCAATTATTAAAATTAATAAAATGCCATACCATCCCAGAATATTATCAACTTTATCATTTAGTTTTAAATCATTGCTTTTGTTATTTCCAATACTGATATTAATATTTCCTGCATTATTAGAATTGATAGTATCTGTAAGGCTACTATCAGCTTTTTGATTAGTTTTAATCGAGTCAATATTGATTGACTGTGCTTTTGCAAACAAAAGAGAATCTTTTTTTGTATTACTATTGATTTCCTTGTTTTTATAAGATTCATTCCACAACGAAATGTTTTTTAATAGAATAAACGATGTAGATGGTCCTGTTAAAACAAAAAATAAAACAAAAGGAATAATAAAAAGTCTTAGACTTCTGTATTTAGGAATACTCTGTTTTTGTTGAGTAGATATGTTGTTTATAATCGACTTCATAGTGTGTATAAAATTCGATACAAACTTAGTAATTTTTTTCAATATTTAATCAAATCTTAACTAGCTTTGCTTATTTAGTTATAATTCATTGTAAGCTAATAGTCATTAACAATAATTTAATTTCTTTTTTGGCTGAAGTGTTTATAAAAATACTAAATTTGGAAAGTAAAAAAACGCAAAAACATATTACATTATAATGAAGTATAATAAGGGAATTAAAAACCGATTGTTGATTTATATTATCTCAAGTACATTTATTGTAATTGGGTTAATTATTTTTCATAATCTGTATATTTCCAGCAAATTCCTTTTGAAAAATGTAAAACAGAACGCGCAAAATATTACAATTTCTTCGGTAAATAAAATTGAAAGCATTTTGCAATCAATTGAAAAAATTAACCAAACACAAGCTTTATATCTCGAAACATTTAATTATAGCGAAAATGATATCAAAACCCTGCTTTACAATATTGTAAAGAACAACAAGGAAGTATATGGTAGTTGCATAGCCTTTGAACCTTATAGTTTTACAAAAACAGAAAAACATAAAAGTTTTTATTATCACAAATCGGCAAGTGGCATCAAATTTAAAAATTTGGGTGTTGAAAATTACAATTATTTTATTTGGGATTGGTATCAAATAACAAAAATTAAGAATGAACCTTATTGGACAGAACCTTATTTTGATAAAAATGCAGGAAGTGTTATTATGTCAACTTATTCTGTTCCTTTTTACAAAACAGGAAATGATGGCAAGCGAAAATTACATGGCATTGTTACAATAGATGTTTCGCTTGATTGGCTAAGAAGTATTGTTGATTCAATAAAATTTTACAAAACAGGTTATGCCTTTTTATTGTCGCAAACTGGCACATTTATCACGCATCCTAATACAGATTTTATAATGAATCAAACCATTTTCAGTCTTGCCGAAGAATATAACAAACCATTTTTGGCAAGTATAGGAACCGAAATGATAGAAGGGAAAAATGGATTTGAAAAAATAATACCGGTATCAATAAACAAAGAAAGTTGGATGTATTTCGAGCCATTACCTTCAGTAAAATGGTCGATGGGAGTAATTGTTCCTGAAGATGAATTATATGCAGATTTGTATGGTCTTTTTATAAGTTTGATATTGATTAGCTTAACTGGTTTATTGTTATTAATATTAATTATAGTAACCGTGGCCCGAAATATAACTAATCCGTTGATACAATTAGCAAAAGCAACCATCGCAATCGGGAATGGCAATTTTAATGTACAATTACCTGAAATTAAAACTGAAGATGAAATTTCGCAATTAAATCGTTCAATAAAAGTGATGCAGAAAGACTTGAAGATGTATCTAGATAAATTTGAAGAACAAACAATTAATAAAGAGAAAATGCTGAATGAATTAAAAATTGCTCATGATATTCAGGTTTCTTTTATCCCTCGGAATTATCCAGCATTTCCTGAAATAAAAAGCATTGATATACATGGACAAGTAGAATCAGCAAAAGAAGTGGGTGGAGATTTATTCGATTATTTCATGATTGATAAAAACAAACTTTGTATTACTATTTGCGATGTATCAAGTTTTGGAATGCCAGCCTCTTTATTTATGGCATTTGCCAGAACTATTATAAGAGCCAAAGCTCAAAAGAACTTGATTTTGAGCGAAATTGTTAGTGAGATAAATAAAGATTTATGCATTGACAATGAAAAAATATTTTCACTTACTTTTTTCATCGGTATTCTAGACATAAATTGTGGAAAATTTGAATATTGTAATGCTGATCATTTACCTCCAATATGGATTTCTACAACAAAAAATGAGAAGTATTTAAATAATCAAGGAAACGAAACATTGGGATTAAATTACGACTCGAAATTTAAAACAACAAATATAAAATTAAATCAAAATGACTTAATCGTTTTTTACACAGATGGGGTTACAGAAGCATTAAATGCAGATGCCGACTTTTATAGTAGTGAGCGTTTGCTTAATGCATTAAGAGATGTTGATTTAAAAAATGTATCAGCAAAAAATCTGACTGAAACACTTATTGATGATGTAAAGTTGTTTGCTAATGAAAATGAACAAACTGACGATATTACAATTCTTACATTGATGTATAAAGGACTTAAAGACAAAAAATCGTAATTTGAGTTTTGCTAGATTAGATAATAATTATAAAAAATCCTTACTTTTGCATTTGTTATGGCAAATCAAATAAACATAAAAAATAAAAAAGCTGGGTTTGAATTCTTTCTGTTAGAAGTATTTTCGGCAGGGATTCAGCTAAGCGGAACTGAAATTAAATCTGTTAGAGATGGGAAAGCCAACATTACAGATGCTTATTGCCTTTTTGTAGGTGAAGAAATGTTTGTAAAAAATATGCATATTGCTGAATATACGTATGGTACTTATAACAACCATGAACCCAAACGAGATCGCAAATTGCTTTTAACTCGCAGAGAACTTAAAAAATTATTAGTAAAAACCAAAGAAAAGGGCTTAACCATAATTCCAACACGCTTTTTTATTAATGACAAAGGTTTAGCGAAACTTGAAATTGCTTTGGCAAAAGGCAAAAAACTATACGACAAACGAGAAACTCTTAAAACCAAAGACTCTAAACGAGAAATGGATAGAAGTAAAGCTGATTAATATGCTTTTATATCTGTATTTTTTATAATTTCTATTAAATCATTATCAATATTTTCTTTAAATACAAAATCGCCTTTAATTTCAGGTGCTATTAAACCTTTTCCAAAGCTTTTATTACCAGTCAGAACCCTTGCTTCATCCCAAATATTCTGTTTTAAAAAAGATTGTAACAATTCTTTTCCACCTTCTATTATTAACGATGTAATTTTAATCTCAAACAAATAATCAAGAATTTCTTTAATTGGATTATTACAAAAATTAACTTGCTTGTAGGTAATATTTGTTTGATTTTCAATATTTGCAGATGTAAAAACCAAAGTAGGAAGGGTTTGGTCGAATAAATTTAGATTTTTTGACAAACCTAATTTTTCATCTAATACAATTCGCAATGGTTGTTTTCCATGCCAAAGCCTTACATTTAATTTAGGATTGTCGTTTATAGCAGTTCTTGTTCCAACCATAATGGCTGCTTCTTCACTTCTCCATTTGTGAACCAATATTTTTAATTTTTCGTTTGTTATCCAATATTTCTGATTATTTCCAGGCTCAGAGCGATCAATATCCATAAACCCATCGATGGTTTTTGCCCATTTTAAAATAATATAGGGTCGTTTTTTTTCAAAATAAATAAAAAACCTTCTATTAAGTTCATATCCTTTTTCTTCCAAAACACCACAAATCACTTCAATTCCTGCCGATTTTAAAAGCTCTATTCCTTTGCCAGCTACAAGCGGATTGGGGTCTGAGTTTGAAATTACGACTTTTTTCACTTGATGCTTTATCAATAATTCAACACAAGGTGGGGTTTTGCCAAAATGTGAACAGGGTTCTAAACTAACATAAACGGTTGATTCCTTAAGTAATTCTTTATTTTCAACAGCATTTATTGCATTAACTTCCGCATGGGCTTCACCATAATTGCGATGATATCCTTCGCCAATAATTTTATCTTGATGCAAAATAACACAGCCTACCATCGGATTGGGTGACACATGACCTAATCCGTTTAATGCCAGCTCAAAACATCGATTTATGTATTTTTCGTCTTCATTCATAAAAGCAAAATTACAATGTTTTTTTATGTTATTCCAAAAAAAAATCGGACTTTTGTATTATTATTAGTTAGTTTATGCGAATACCATCAAATAAAATTAAAGATATAGTGAGGTTCTTCAAAGAAGAATTGCAGGATTTATACGAAGAAAGAGAAGTGAAAAGTTTTGTGAATCTTGTAATGCAGGAATTTACCGGATTGGATTATGCTCAATTATTAATGAGTGATGACAAAACTGTAAGTGAATCGGTTATGTTGAAAATAAAGTTTGCAATAAATGATTTGAAAGTTTATAAACCAGTTCAATATATACTTGGGAAAACTATTTTTTACGATTTAGAGTTTATTGTAAATCCATCTGTTCTTATACCCAGACCCGAAACCGAAGAATTGGTACAATGGATTATTTCTGACTATAAAAATAATTTTAATTTCGTTGATATTATTGATATTGGCACAGGAAGCGGGTGTATTCCGATTGCTTTAAAATCTAATTTGGAACTAAGCAAAGTGTATGGCATTGATATTTCAAAAGACGCATTGAAAGTAGCAGAACTAAATGCGTTGAATAATCAAGTGGATATTCATTATAAACAAATTGATATATTTGATACAGAAAAGTGGTCGAAGTTACCTTTATTTGATGTAATTGTGAGCAATCCTCCTTACATTTGCGAAAGCGAAAAAGAGTTAATGCAAGCAAATGTTATTAATTATGAACCTCATCTGGCTCTGTTTGTAGAAAACGATAACCCTTTGATTTACTATAATATTATTGCTGATTTTGCCAAAGACAAATTAAAACCAGAAGGAAGTCTTTATTTTGAAATCAATGAAGGATTGGCTTATCAAACCATTGATTTGCTTGAAGCTAAAGGCTTTTCTCATTCAGAAATTAAAAAAGATATGCAAGGGAAAAATCGTTTTATCAAATCTGTTTATTAGCTAAAAGTGGAAGAAAAAAAACTGAACATCTTATTTATATCGTCTTGGTTTCCTAATAAAAAAAAACCAACTTTGGGGAATTTTGTTGAGAAACATATACAAGCTGCAAATCTATTTTGTAATGCTAGCGTTTTGCATGTAGTATTTGCATCCTTAGAAAATAAAGATAGGTTTCAGTTTGATTATAAAATTGAAAATAATTATCCGGTATTAATCGTTTACATCAATAATAACTATAAATATCTGCCTGTAATTGCAAGTGTTATCCGTTTTTTTCAATACATAAATGCATATCATAAAGGATATAAATATTTGAAAGAAAAACATGGAAAACCCGATTTGATACATGCCAATGTTTTGTTTCCGGTTGGAATTATTGCTTTGATGTTTTACAATGTTTATAAAATTCCTTTTGTTTTTACTGAGCATTGGACAGCCTATATGCCTGATGATCCGAATAAAATGAATGTCATTCGTAAAAGCGTATCTATAATGGCAGCACATAAAGCCAAAATGATAATGCCAGTGTCGGATGATTTGATGGAAGCCATGAAACTGCATCAAATTGAAGGTAATTTTCAGGTAATCCCCAATGCAATTGACACTGATTTGTTTTGTATTGATTCGGATGTGGAAAAAGGTGAAAAATTCAGGTTTATCCATATTTCATCATTGGATGATGCTCAGAAAAATATAACTGGCATATTTACAGCAGTTGAACAACTTTCACAGTTTAGAAACGATTTTGAATTGCTGATAATAAGTGATGGAATTGCTGATAAGTTTGTTGATTTAGCAGCTAAATTGAATATTTTGAACAAATTTATTAAGTTTGAATCAAAAAAAACAACAAAGGAAATAGCTGATTATTTAAAAACGTCTGATTGTTTATTGATGTTTAGTAACTATGAGTCGTTTTCGGTTGTTATAGCTGAAGCGATGGCTTGTGGTTTGCCTGTAATTGCTAGTCGTGCAGGTGGTTTGGCTAACGAACTTACGCCTAAACATGGTATTATCATTAATATTGGCAATGTAACTGCACTTAGCAACAGCATGAATGAAATGATGAATAATTATCAACAATATAATAAAACAGAAATTGCAGCGTTTGCTCAAAAATTTTCGTATATAAGAGTTGGCGAATTATTATATCGTATTTATCAAAAATCAATTCATTAATAGCGTGATAAACAAAATTTTTAGCACTTTTTCGATAAAACTGGCATCTGCAATTTTTAATTTGCTGATTGCTATTGTTGTGTCGAGATATTTGGGCGCTGCGGGCAAAGGCGAACAAAGTTTGGTGCTTACAACTATTTCTTTTATACTTATTTTTGAGAATATTGCAGGTGGTGCAGTTTTGGTTTATCTTGGTTCTCGCTTTAAAACAAGCGTTTTAATCAGTCTTTCGTATTTGTGGAGTGTGCTAATTGGCATTGCCTTTTATTTTATTTTGCTTCAGTTTGAAATTGTAAAAACCGAATTTGTTTTTGCGGTTTGTTTGCTTTCTGTAATTAATTCGTTTGCTGCCAACAATGCAAATATTTTGTTGGGTAAAGAGAAAATAAACAGTTCTAATTGGGTAAATTTTATTCAGCCCATTATTAGTTTGTTTTCATTGATGTTTTTTATATTTTTTATCGGCGAAACATCCGTTTATGCTTATATCAACTCTCTTTATATTGCTTATATATCAGCTTTTTTCCTGAGTTTGTTCTTGCTATTTAAAGCAAATGTGGGCGACAATACTTCAAAAGAAAATTCCTGGTTGTTAACTTTAAAAACCATGTTTGCTTTGGGTTTTTACAATCAGTTATCGCATATAACTTCGTTGTTGAATATGCGATTGAGTTATTATTTGCTCGAAAAATATCAGAGTACCGAAACCCTTGGAATTTATTCGAATGGCGTTTCGTTAACTGAAGCCATCTGGATGGTAAGCGGAAGTATGGCAATGGTTCAGTATTCGAAAATTGCCAATTCAGATAATAAACAATATTCGCAGCAACTTACTGTAAATATGACCAAAATAAGTTTGTTGGTTACGGTTGTTATTTTAATTCCGATGTTGCTGTTACCATCTGCTTTTTATAGTTTTATATTCGGAAAAGGTTTTACAAACATTAATTATATTATGATATGTCTGGCACCCGGAGTTGTTTTTTATAATTTCGCGCTACTTATCGGGCATTATTTTTCGGGAACCGGCAGATATTATATAAATACTACTGCATCAGCGGCAGGTTTGTTTATCACTTTAATATTAAGCTTTGTAGCTATACCAATGTGGGGTTTTTACGGTGCTGCTTTGGTGTCGAGTGTGTCGTATATAGTGGTGTCGGCTACGGTTATTATATTCTTTTACAAGGAAAGTAAAATTGGCTTTTCGCAAATGATACCCGATAAAAATGATTTAAAATTGTATTTTTTAGAAATCAAAAATTTTGTAAACAAAAAGCATTTATCTGATGAATAAACTTGCAAAAGCTTTTAAAGCAATAGGTCTTATTATTAGCAAACCTTATTTGCTCAACCATATTATTGAAGACGAAAGCGTTTGGAAACAATATATTGAGAAAAAATATCAAATGCCTTTTGCATTGCCCAAAGTAGATATTCCCGATTTGTTTCCCGATTTTGATGTTACGGTAAATCCGTATGCATACTTAGATGGGGCTACTTTGCCAATAGATATTGCAGTCTTAAAAGCTTTGGCTGTTAAATATAAAGTTGAAAAATATTTCGAGATAGGAACATGGCGTGGCGAAAGTGTAGCAAATTTAGCTAATGTAGTTGCCGACTGTACAACTTTAAACTTGCCCGATCTGGAAATACTCGAACTTGGAATGACGGAAGATTATGTGGAAATGCATCGCTTTTTTTCAAAAGATTTACCCAATGTAAAGCATATATTTGGTAATTCTCATAACTTCGATTTTTCTAAATACAGCAAGCAATTCGATATGGTTTTTGTAGATGGCGATCATCATTACGATGCTGTTAAAAAAGATACCAAAACCGCTTTTGATTTGATTAAAAACGATGATAAAATTATTGTTTGGCACGATTATGCTTTGGAACCCGAAACCGTTCGCTGGAGTGTAATGGCTGGTATTTTTGATGGCTGCCCTCCTGATAAACGGAAAAATATTTATCATATATCCAACACTCTTTGTGCGGTTTATATTAATGAAAATCTAATTAGCAAGCCACTAAAGATTAATTCCAAACCCACTCATTGGTTTGAGGTGAATATAAAAGCCAAAAAATAAAAAAATAGGTTAAAACGTTCTGTCAGATTTCTTTTTTGTGCATCTTGTAAGAGAATTATTTCTTTAAAAAAGATATTTTCTATAACAATTAAGTGAAGCCTCTCACACCCCGAGGTATCATTTCCATTGAGATGTAAAGAAATAATGTTATCGAAATGCAATTTTAATCAATAAATAAAATAAAATATATTATCTGAATATCATTTTTATCAAAAAGTGAAGTAAAAGCAGCTGTCAGTATGTTACTTCCATTGGGAAGTGAAGCAAAAACTGCTATCGGAATGTTACTTCCATTAGGAAGTGAAGCAAAAACTCCTGTCGGTATATTACTTCTATTGGGAGGTGAAGCAAAAACTGCTGTCGGGATGTTACTTCCATTGGGAAGTGAAGAAAAAACTGCTGTCGGGATTTCACTTCCATCGGGAAGTAAAGCAAAAACTACTGTTGGAATGTTACTTTCTTTGGGAAGTAAAGCAAAAACTACTTTTGGGATATTACTTCCTTTGGGAAGTGAAACAAAAACTGCTGTCGGGATGTTACTTCCTTTGGGAAGTGAAGCAAAATCTAATGTTGGGGCTTTACCGGAAAATCCGAAGAAGCAAATCCAGTAAATCAGAAATATTTGTGAAATAGATATTGAATTATATTTCGAGCCAGTTTTTCATTATTTTAAGCCCGTTTTGCGTTATATACGATTCGGGATGAAATTGCACACCTCTTACATTATAGTGTTTGTGTTTTATTGCCATAATATGCATTGCTATATCCACAGCGGTAATATTTAATGATTCATAGGGGAAATTATCAAAACTAACTACCCACGAATGGTAGCGTCCGGTAATAAAACAATTCTGCATTCCTTTAAAAATTTCATCTCTTGCAGGCGTATAAACTGTTTTGCTACCAATACCGTGCATTATATCATTCATTTGAACCAATTTTGCACCAAAACATTCGGCTATAGCCTGATGTCCCAAACAAATTCCAAAAATCTTTTTTACTGGAGCATACGTTTTAATTACATCGCACATAACACCTGCTTCCGAAGGAATTCCCGGCCCGGGCGAAAGCAATATACTGTCGAAAGCATTTACTTCATCTACACTTATCTGGTCGTTTTTGGCAACGGTAAAATTCTTCACCCCACATTGTTCCACCAACTGAACCAAATTGTAGGTAAACGAATCGTAATTGTCTAATATAAGCAATGTGTTTTGCATCGATTGCAAAATTAAGCTAAAATTTAATACATTTGCATTGCAAAAAAACAAGAATATGCAAGAGGCAATTAATTTGATGAATACTTTGGGTGCTGAACGAAAAGCTTTTCTGTTCATCATAGATTTTGCCATGAAAAATCCTTTAATTTTTCATGCCGACAATATACCTCAAGATATTTTGTTCGAAATAAATGGTTTTGGCAATGCCGATAAAGATAATTTTATCAGTAATAAAGATTTTTATATGCACAAAACACCGGTTGATTTCCAAACCTACAAAAGGGCTTTCGATAATGTGATTTCGCACTTGAAATACGGAAATTCTTATTTGGTAAATCTTACCCAGCCTACCGTTTTAGATTGTAATTTGAGTTTAAAAGAAATATTTTATCAGAGCAACGCAAAATATAAATTATGTTTCAAAGATGAATTTGTTGTTTTTTCGCCCGAAATCTTTGTAAAAATAAACGACTACCTTATTTCCTCATATCCGATGAAAGGCACCATAGATGCCTCATTACCCGATGCCGAAAACCAAATACTTAATGATAAAAAAGAAACTGCCGAGCATTATAC
>CAZWRD010000027.1:0-3310 GCA_964636105.1 uncultured Bacteroides sp. | reverse complement strand
TTTCGATGGCAATAATCTCGATAGTGGTGTAATGATTCGCTTTATCGAAAAAAACAATCAAACAATGGTTTATAAAAGTGGCGGAGGTATTACTGTAAACAGTATAGCCGAAATGGAATATCAGGAACTAACAGACAAAGTATATGTGCCTTTTGCTCGAAACTATTAAAATACAACATGGCGTCGCATGCAACCTTGCTTTGCATCAAAAGCGAATGAATATAAGCCGTAATTTGTTGTTTTCAGCAGAAAATGAAATATCTATCAGCAATCTAATTTCAAATCAAGCTTCATCATTAAAAGCTTTGCATAAATGCAGAATCATTTACGGAAATGAAGTTGTAAAAACAGAATTTTTACCTTACACACCCAAGCCAATTCATTCGCTCAAAATAGTTGAAGACAATCTGATAGATTATTCATTGAAATACGAAAACCGCAATCAGATAAACAAACTGTTTTTACAACGCCAACAATGCGATGATATTCTGATAATTAAAAACGGTTTCGTGAGCGACACTTCATATTGCAATATCATTTTTTATGATGGGGAAAAATATTTCACACCTACGACAGCTCTATTAAAAGGATGCAAACGGCAAAGCTTATTAAATAAAGGTATTATTCAAGAAGATGAAATCAGACTAACAGATATACGTTTATTTAAAAAAGCAATCCTAATTAATTCAATGATAGAATTAGAAGATAATTTCGAAATACCTATCCAGAATATCATATAATTTCTAACTTTGCACTATTAAATAATCAGATATTAAAATGAAGAAAGTAATCAATACAGTTAATGCACCAAAAGCTATTGGTCCATACAGTCAAGCAATTGAAGCCAACGGAATGTTATTTATTTCAGGACAAATTCCAATTGACCCAGCTATTGCAAAAGTAGTGGAAGGCGGAATAAAAGAACAAACCGAACAGGTAATGAAAAATATCGAAGCAATTTTAACCGAAGCTGGTTATAGTTTTGCCAATGTAGTAAAATCAACCTGTTTGCTGAGCGATATGGAAAACTTTGCTGCCATGAACGAAGTTTACGGAAAATATTATTCCGAAAATCCACCTGCACGTGCGGCTTATGCTGTAAAAGGTCTTCCTTTGGGTGTGATGGTAGAAATTGAAACCATAGCTGTAAAATAAGAAATACTTTAATTTGCAAATTAAGGGGTAATTCTTTAATCTTCTTTAGTTCTTATAAAGATGGTTTTGAGATTGCCCCTTGATTATTTTTATGAAATAAAAGAAACGGAATATGTATTTTACAACGATTTCATTTTTTGTTCTTTAGAGATGTTTAAAATTTAAAAAAAACTCGTATTTTTGCATAGATGAAAAACATAAGAAATTTTTGCATAATTGCCCATATAGATCATGGGAAAAGTACTTTGGCTGACAGATTGTTAGAAACAACAAAAACAGTTTCGGAAAGAGATTCACAGGCTCAGGTACTAGATGATATGGACCTTGAAAGAGAAAGAGGAATTACCATTAAAAGTCATGCCATTCAGATGGATTATATTTTTGAAGGTGAAAAATACAAACTCAATTTAATTGATACTCCCGGACATGTTGACTTTTCTTATGAAGTTTCACGTTCGATAGCTGCATGCGAAGGCGCTTTGTTAATTGTAGATGCTACTCAAGGAATACAAGCTCAAACCATTTCAAATTTATATCTGGCTCTTGATAACGACTTGGAAATAATTCCGGTTTTAAACAAAATCGACCTTGATGCAGCTATGCCCGAAGAGGTTAAAGATCAAATTGTAGATTTAATTGGTTGCAACAGAGAAGATATTATTGAGGCAAGTGGCAAAACAGGAATTGGTATTGATAATATTCTTCACGCAATTATTAAAAGAATTCCGGCACCAACAGGCGATGAAGGCGCACCTTTGCAAGCTCTTATTTTCGACTCTGTATTTAATTCATTCAGAGGTATTATATCATATTTCAGAATTATAAATGGTGAAGTAAGAAAAGGTGATTTAGTTAAATTTTTTGCAACAGGAAAAGAATATTATGCTGATGAAGTTGGTGTTTTAAAACTAAAACCCGAACCAAAAGATGTTATAAAAGCTGGCGATGTAGGATATATTATTTCCGGAATTAAAACATCAAAAGAAGTTAAAGTTGGAGATACGGTTACACATGTAGCTAGACCATGTGAAAATGCAATTGATGGTTTCGAAAATGTAAAACCCATGGTTTTTGCTGGGGTTTATCCAATTGATGCCGATGATTATGAAGAACTCAGAAGTTCAATAGAGAAACTTCAGCTTAATGATGCTTCACTAACATTCGAACCCGAATCATCCGCCGCTTTAGGCTTTGGTTTCCGTTGCGGTTTCCTCGGTTTATTGCATATGGAGATTATCCAAGAGCGCTTAGATAGAGAGTTTAATATGGATGTAATAACAACCGTACCAAACGTTTCTTACAAGGCATATACAACCAAAGGCGAAATGATAGAAGTACACAATCCATCCAGTTTGCCCGATCCAAATCATCTTGATTATATAGAAGAACCTTTTATTACAGCTCATATTATCACCAAATCAGAATATTTGGGTGGAATTATGACATTGTGTATTGGCAAACGTGGTGTTATTAAAAACCAGGTTTATCTAACCTCCGACAGAATTGAACTTACTTTTGAAATTCCATTGGGCGAAATTGTGATTGATTTTTACGATAAACTAAAAAGTATTTCAAAAGGCTATGCTTCATTTGATTATTTTCAATCAGGATATAAGCCAGCAAAACTTATCCGCCTAGAAATACTATTAAATGCTGAGCCAGTAGATGCTTTATCAACTTTAATACATCAAGATAATGCTTATAATTTTGGCAAAAGAATTTGCGAAAAGCTCAAAGAATTAATCCCTCGCCAGCAATTTGATATTGCAATACAAGCTGCAATAGGTTCAAAAATTATATCAAGAGAAACTGTAAAAGCAGTTCGTAAAGATGTTACAGCCAAATGTTATGGTGGAGATATTACGCGTAAACGCAAATTGCTCGAAAAACAGAAAAAGGGGAAAAAACGTATGCGCCAGGTCGGAAATGTTGAAGTACCACAATCTGCATTTTTAGCCGTTCTTAAGCTTGATTAAACATATTTAACGAGAATAATTTATTAAAAAGATGCGTATCTCATTGCTGAATGATACGCATCTTTTTTTAAAGTACATCTTCCTTTTGAACTATTAGAACCAATAGTTCTCAATTTTTTTTAGATATTATAAAGCTATTTTACGAATTAGGTATATATTTATGGTCTAAAAAAAAATTA
>CAZWRD010000026.1:0-28184 GCA_964636105.1 uncultured Bacteroides sp. | reverse complement strand
ATACCTTTTACAGCTCTGTCGGAAAAGAAATCGCAAGCCGGAAATACCCTGAATTTGCCATCTTCTTTGCTTTGCTCGTCGCTAATCAGCAATACTTCCTGCTGGTCGTTGCGGTTCATCAGTTCGCTAAAGGTGTAAACAGAACGATAACCATCAACGGCAGCAACCACAACCAAGCCCTTTCTGATATTTTGCTGATTTTGTTTGCTGTGTTTTGCAATTAGTTTTTTAAGCAAAACTCCTGTAAATGGCTGTGTACTGTGTATTCCTCTGCCTCTGCCATAAAAAATAGTATGTAAAGTTTCGTTTTGCAAATCTTTAGGATTCGTAGTCAGTTTCAAAACTTCTTTTCCGTTTTTAACTAAGCTCAAACTTGGCGAATAGTTAGGTTTTAAATCTTTAACAACCTTCACATTAAGTGGATAAGATTTCACGGTAATTTTTACCGGAGATGAAATATTACGTTCGGTAATCAGGTCGTGAGCAACCACCATTTTGCTTTCGGAAGGCAATTGCCACAAATCTTTGGTTTTGGAAGGCACAATACGGGCAACATCCGAAGCTATCAAAATATCATGATGATAATTGGGATAATAAATTTCGCCCCAGCTAAAAACCACTTTTTCGCCTTTGGCATTTTCAATTTCTACATACACATCAATAATCGGATTAAAAACACCAGCATTGGCTTTCTTTAACTTAAATGTGTTGAGAATATCAAACAGCGAATAACCATCGTAACGATAAGCACCCACAAATTTGTCTTTATCGCCATTAAGAAGGGTTTCCTTAACAATAACAGAATGTTTTGCAAGCTTAGAAAAGTCAACATAAGCCGGATTTTCAATTTCTCCACTAACCATAATGCCTTGTGCAGGTAGTTGATAGCTTTCTACATTATCATAAAAATTATTGGTAGCATCCGTAGTGTCAATGTGGTTATTATTAAGCCTTAATGAATTTTGAGCATGGTTTAAACTTATCAAAATAAGAAATAAACTCATGAAAATAAATGTTTTTTTCATTTTATAAAATATTGATTATTAAAATTTAAAATTAATTCCAAGTGTAATAAATCTGCCCGTACCTCTTAAGTTTTTGCTGTCGTAAATCATTTTATCAAAAACATTTTCAATAGATAATCTGGCATCTGCAAAACTTAAAATCTGTCTTCTTAAATTCAGATTAAACAAAATATAATCAGGATATTGAGCATCCAAACCATATTTGTCATCGGCAATATTGCTGTCGTTAACCCATTTTTTACCAACATATTTAGCAAAAACAGCCAGATTTACAAGTTTTGAATTCCAGAATACGCCCAAAGAAGCACTATGATCGGGCACATCCGTCAGATATTTATCAGTTAAATCAACATCTTTCAACGGATTAAGTATTTTATATTCTTTAATTTGCGAATGACTGTAAGCATAAGAAGCAAAAGCAGAAATTTTATCATTAAAAGTATAATTAAGCCCGGTTTCGAAACCATAAATTTCAACTTTACTTATATTACGGCTCTGAAAAACAGGACTAACTTTAAAACCCTGATTTACCGAATCGCCTGTATTTACATAATACATAAAATCTTTGCCAAGAGAATAATAAAGCGAAGGCGTAAATTGCCATTTACGATAATTTATCGTTAACCCGATTTCATAATTTGTAAGATATTCGGGTTTAAGATAAGGATTAACTACTTTAAACCCACCTTTTATTTTACCCGAACGGCACATATCATCCAGGGTAGGAGGGCGGAAACCGATAGCATAGGAAGCATAGATTTTTGTGTTGTTACTTAGCTTATAAAGCAACGAAAACTTTGGGCTAAGCGCATTAAAATCAGCATCTGGTATCGATTGTATCTGATAAATATTCAGATAATTATTGGCTTCAGAAGGATAATCAATCGTAAAAGCACCATCAAAATATTTTGCATAATCCATTCTGAGTCCGGCAATAAATTTTAGCTTATCTTTTAGTATTTGATGTTCATCTTGCAAAAAAACAGCTAAAAAGTTCATTTTACCTTTATTGTTTATCTTATCTGTAGATGAATAATAAACATCGGCAGCATCCACACTTCCTTGTTTTAAGTCGAATCCGCCTGTAATAATATTGTTTTCAGAAACTTTATGAGAAATGCTCAAAATAAAACCAGCATCACTACGTTTCGAATCAACATCATACAAAGTATAAGTAGCATCTTTAATATATTCATTTACTGCTTTATAATTTTCGCGTAAGTAAAACAAAGCGGCAGTAATATTTGTATTTTTTGCAGCATATTTATAAGTTGTTCTTGAGTGAAATGTCTGATGTTGAGTATAATTTCCTTTTTCTTCATAAACAGTTTCGCCACCGCCTCTTTCATCATTATAAAAAGAAAAACTACTTTCAATTTGTTGGGTTTTATTAATTTCGTAGCCTATTTTTAGGTTAGAGCCAACTTCATTCAGATATGATTTTACAGTGTAAGGTGTAATATTTGCAGCTGTTTGAGCAATATAACCATCGCTTTTGGTTCCAAAACCACTCAATATCCAATAAAAAGCTTTATTGTCAGAATTTTGTTTTCCTCCTAAACTGATATTTGCAGCTTTCGTATTATAGGAACCATAAGAAAATTCGGCATTTCCTTCAAACTTTTCATTAGGTTTCCGGCTGATAATATTGATGGCACCACCCATCGCATTGCTTCCGTAAAGAGAAGAAACCGGTCCTTTGCTTATCTCTATTTTTTCAACATATTCTTTGCTGAATAAATTCCAGTTAACACTACCTCCATCCGTTTTATTTATCGGAATGCCATCAATCATAACCAAAGTCCTTGATTGGTCTTTTCCGCTTAAACCTCTCATACTTACGATAGATTTATTTGCAAAAATTCCAAGAGTTCGATTAACGTTCACGCCGGGAACATAAGCCAACGAAGCATCAATATCGGGAGCAGGATTGGCTGCAATCTGAATTTTATTGATACTCTGGATTCGTGCCGGTATATTTTCGCTGTTTTGACTTGTGCGGGTAGCTGTAATAACAACCGGATTGGTTTCAATAATCTGTTTGGTAAGACTTATTTCAAGTTTTATATTTTCCGAAGAATTAACTATAAGATTTTTGCTGATAGCAGTATAACCTATATAGCTTATTATCAGGTCGTAACTTCCGCTTTTTAAATCAGCAATCTCGAAATTTCCATTTTTATCGGAAACACAGCCTTTTGAAATAGCTTTAATTTGAATATTAGCTCCAGCAAGAGGTTTTTTAGTTTCAAAATCAATAATATAACCACTGATTTTTTGAGCCTGTAAAGCTAAAGTTGTAAAAATAAAAAGTAAAAGAAAATAAAATCGGAGTTTCATATTTTTTTGATTGATTTGTGTTTTGAATTTTATTTATCAACCTCCTCCTGAATAAGAGAAGGTTGAATAAATAAAATCTACTTTTCAGTAAAACAAAAACAAAATTAAACAATCTTCAACGTCAATTTGTCTTAAATAAGACTCAAGTGTGAAGATGTTATATTATTATCTTACAACAACTTTAGAAGTGTAATAAGAATTATCATCATATCTTAAATTTACAAAATAAATGCCTTTTCCAAAAGAAGATAAATCAAGCTGATTATTTAATTTATCAGGATTTGATTTATAAACCAACTTACCTAAAGCATTGTAAATCATAATTTCATTAACAGCGTCATTGGCGTCAATATTAATGTTTCCATTACTAGGATTAGGATAAATATTTACAGAATTTGTAAAAATAGTTTCTTCAATACCAACTGAATTTGTAGCTGTTACTACAATATCATCAATTTTTGTAATGCCTGAAGCTGCAACGGTTCCTCCATTAGCATCTGTATTAGTAGTCATTATCCATCTGATATAAACAGAACCTGTTCCCTGTCCGGTAATAGGAACTGGAAGTTGATTTACAACACCTGTAGTCCAGTCGTTTGCACAAATAACAGCCCCATTTGCAACATCAGCATAAGTTCCTGAACTTAATCTCCATTGAATCTGAAAGTTTTTAGGACCAGGATTATTACCACCACTTCTCTGTTTTGATGATACTTTAAAATCAGTATATCCGGGAGCCTTAAATTTAATACTCCAGAATTTGGTATTTGCACCATTGTCCCAATTGGTAGTAGTAGCTGCAAAATCGCCTGTAGTTACACCATTTGAAAAAGTAACGGTATCTAAAGATGTTGAGCTTGAACCTTCTTTACGAATATCATATCCGGCGTTTGATGCCAAACCTGAATTAGGACGTTTAGAAATCGTGTCGTTTGTTGGAAAAGAAAAACCTATAATCGTTTCCTGTGCATTAAGTGCCAATGTTATGATAAACATTGCAATAAAAAGTAATGATTTTTTCATTTTTTTTTAAATTTAATTTATTAATTATGAAATATTTATTTTTGAATTTTTAAATCGAATACTATTTTACCAGCTTCATTTCCACTCACCGAAATTACTTTGATTAATCCTGATTTGCCACCGGCTGTTTTAAAAGGAACAACTTTACCAGCTTCAGCAAACTTATATTTTCTGCTGCTAAATCCGGCACCTGAATGAAAAGCAGCAATCAGCAAACTATCGTTATTGCAATTGTCGAAAGCTGCAACACTGATTTGAGTAGCATAATCCCAATCGGTATAATTTTTTGGATTAAAAGAACTTATAGTTGGATAATAAGTAGGAGCATCCTGATCGCCAGCTGAAGAAAATGTATATGATGGCAACCCGCTAGTAATGTAATAATAGCATAAAACATCAATCAGATTCGCATTTTGTGCACCCTGAGCAATTGAATATAAGTTTCCGCTTGATGCATTTAATAATTGTGGTAATGTAATATTATTCTGCATACCCATTTCAATATTCTGATATTGATTTATAGGAGCATATATTTTTGATGTATCGTAAGTTGTTATTATTATTGAATTAAAATTTCTGTTTTTATCCATAATAGTTAATGTCCACTTCAGCGTATCGCCCCAAACGTTTGTGAAAATTTTATCAATATCAAGAACTGCAACATTATAACCCTCATCAGTTATCGTTTTTGTAAAATTCTTACCACTGCATTTAATAACCAGATTGGTAATATTGGCATCCATTCCGCTAGCTTGAATTCCAAATTTAATCTGATGATTGATGAGATAGGATTTATCTGTAGTATAATTTAAATTATTCTTCAGTTTTATTTCAGGCAAAGTACTTTGTTCATCTTTATTGCACGAAACAACTAAAAGTGTGATTATTATAATTAAAATATAAAAAATATTGTTTTTATTTGTTTCCATAAAAGCGTGATGCATACTAATACAATTCGCTGCAAAAATAATAAAAATTAATTGAAAAAAATTCATTTCGATATTTTTTTTATTTTTTAAAAAAAAAATAAAATGAAAGTTCTGATTGCAATAGACGATACTGATAATTTGGAGAGTAGAGGCACTGGTTTTCAGGCACGACAACTAGGCAAATTAATAACAGAAAAAGGACTTGGCAGAATTTGGGGTATTACTCGCCATCAACTTTATGTCCACGAAAAAATCGCTTACACTTCACATAATAGTTCGGCTTGTTTGAGAGCAGAAATAAATAATCTTGAAGAAGTTACTGAAATTTGTCGCAACTTTCTGTTGGAAGTAGCTGCTTCCGGATCAGATGCCGGCTTATGTATTGCTCCCTATCAATTTATAAGTGATGAGATTTGTAATTGGGGGTTAAGAGCTAAAAAAGAAGTACTTACCAAGGAAGAAGCACATTTGCTTGCTATTAAAAACAATATTTATCTTGAAGGATTAACAGGTGAGAAAATTGGTGTAATTGGCTCATTAGCAGCAGTAGGTTTGCATCATCTTGGTAACGATGGTAGGTTTTTGTGGGTAGCAGGTAAAGAAATGAGGGATATACAAGGTGTAATTAAAGTAAGTGAATTGAAAAATATTTCAGTTGTAACTGATGTTATTACAAAAGAAAATTATAACTTTGTAGCAGAAAATGACAGTATTTATATTGAAGATTGGTTACGACCGGTTTTGAAAGATCACAAAGCTGTTATTTGGGTTAACAAATCAGATTCAACAGATTATGATTGGAAAGCTTTAACAAAAATGGATGTAAAAGCTTTGACACAGTAATTCATTAAATATATTGAAGTTTATTTACTTTATCATATTTATAAAAATGACAGAATTTTAATATCAGACAGAAAAATGGAAACAAAAACAACAATTACTACACAGAAACAATCATTAAGCATAAGTATTGCTGAATTTTTACTTATGTTTTTTTTAGGAGCTTTTGCGATGGTTTTACACGCTAAGTTTCGATTTCCATTAAATTTACCTGGAAGACATGGTCTGGAATTTATGATGTTATTATTAATAGGTAGAAATCTAACTCAACTACGTTTTTCAGGATTCGCATCTTCATTAGGAGTTTCATCTATGTTATTTGTTCCATTTCTGGGTTTTCACGATCCTTTTATGGCTGCTGTTTTTATATTACCCGGCATTGCGATTGATATTTTTTACAATGTTTTTCCTGCTCAAAACAAAAAAATATGGATGCTTGCATTGGCCTCAGGTATAGCTTATTCATTAATTCCAATAAGTCGTATGATTATTTCATATTTTACCGGTTTTGTTTACGAATCCTTAATTGCCGGATTGTTATTTCCTGTTTTTACACATTTTGTATTTGGGTTTACAGGAGGTTTGGGAGGAACAGCTTTGGTTAAAGCTTTTGGAAAGAAAAAATAATTAATCTACAGTTCAGCAATGAACTGTTTTTTTTATCATTCGATATGCAAATTTATTCACTTCATTTTTTACTTACTGCTAATCGTAGAAATATTTTCGTGTTGTTTATGATTGTTTGTTGTTTACAATTTACTTCATGCAGTAAGGAAGAAAGTACAAATAATAATATACCTGTATTACAACTGAAAACTAATGGCATATACACTTTTGCTGATACTGCCATAGCTGAAGGTAGTCAGATAACAATAGGTTTAAAAGCTTTTGCCAACCAAGGCGAAAATCTTTGTAATCTGCTTGTAATTTCAAACGACAGTATTCGTTTACTCGATTATGGATTTAATGCAAGTGTTATCGTCAAAGATGTTTTGATAAATAAAAATTCAGATAGTATTCAAAAATTGGATTTCATTATTAGAAATACCAAAGGTTTAAGTACTTCATTACAAATAGTTTTAACCAAAAATGGAAGTGCATATAAACCCATTATTTATTATCCTGAAATAACGCTTGGCGGCCAGAGTAATTTGACGGTTGGTTCGTTTTATTCACTTGGCAATGGTTTGGTTTACAATCAGAATGATGCATCTCAGAATCAAACTTTAATTAATTTACTTTATTTTTATCATCCACTTGAATTTAACACCCTGGCTTCACCTGGTGCAAATGTTACCGGTATTTATCAGGGTGCAAATGCTCCCGAATTCTGGACTTTAAAGAACACAACTTATTTCAGTAGAAATACAATAAATATTCCTACAAGCAGCTTTGACAATGCTTCAAATGATAGTTTGATAATTGCCAATACTTTTATCAATGGTGGCAGAAAAGCTAAAGGTTTAACGTCTGGTCAGATATGGGCTTTTCTGACAGAAAACAACAAATTTGGATTGATAAAAATACTGGAAGTGAATGGACAGGAAAGCGGCACTGTAAAAATTGCTGTAAAAATGCAACAATAAGAAACCCAAATTATGAATAAAAGGCTGATAATCGTTTTGTTTTTACTCATTCGTATTGTTAATGCTCAGGATACGATATCGAAAAATATATTTCTGAAGGATATAATTATTACATCAACTCGAAGTAATTCGAAGCTTGAAAATATTCCTGCTTGTATTGATGTAGTTAATAAAGAAGATATTGAAAATTACCCTTCAACAAATTTAGACAATTTGTTGCAAAGCGTTGCCAATGTTTATGTGAACCGGAGTTGGGGAATTTTTTCGAAAAATTCGAGTGTTACGATGCGTGGAATGGACGGCACCAACAGGGTTTTGGTTTTGTATAACGGAGTTCCGCTAAATAAAACTTCAGGTGGTGGTATAAACTGGTATGCTATTCAACCTGAAACGGTTGAAAAAATTGAAGTTTTGAAAGGAAGCAATTCTGCTTTGTATGGTAACAATGCCATGAGTGGTATTATAAATATAGTTTCGCAAATTCCGAAAGACAAATTTAAAGGTAATCTGAATCTGTTATATGGTGGATATCAAACTTTTGGTAGCAGGATAAACTTATCGGGAAATAATTTAAAAAACAACCAAGGTTGGTACTGGTATGCAAATGGATTTTGGCGTAAGGGAGAAGGATATATAATGACTCCTCCTGAATTGCGTGATAGCAATGATTGCAAATTGAGTATGCAGGAATATTCTACTGATTTGCAATTAGGCTATCAGTTTAATAACAATTCGAGCCTGAGTTTTAATTATAATTTTTATGCTGATAAACGTTCGGATGGTACTAAAATATATGAAAAGGATGGCAGTTATCTGAAAACCTATTCGAATATGGGTATTATAAGTTATCATAATTTGTTTGCCAATCAGATTCTGTTTAATGCAAAAGCTTTTTATCATTATGATTATTTTTGGCAGCATACCGAAAAGCTAAACGAAACCGGCGATACCTACAAATTATATGATACCGATCAATCTTCAAACGATTTGGGACTTTGGCTAAATGCGACCAAAAACATTGGCAAATTCAATAAAATTACTGTAGGTATTGATTTGAAACAAGGCAATATGGATGCAATGGATATTTACCGCAGTTCTACTGATATGGTGCAGCGCAAAGGTAATATCAGTTTTGTCGCCGGTTTTTTGCAGGATGAAATTTCGGTAAACGGCAAATGGAATTTTGTGGCTGCATTGCGTTATGATTATGCACGTTTCAATAGTGGAAGCATTGTTGTTGAAAATCCTTCTTATAATACAGGTTTTGCACGTTCGTTTACCGAAAATTATCCTTCGGATAAATGGATGAGCCTAAGTCCGAAGATTTCTGCCAAGTATTTAATCAACAATAAAGTTGATGTTTATATATCTGCTTCAAAGGGTTTTATGCCGGCTACACTTGATGATATGTGCAGTTCTCGTAAGATAAATAAAGGTTTTAAACTAGCTAATCCGCAATTAAAACCCGAATATGTTACAACTTACGAAGCTGGATGTAATTATAAGCCTATGAACAATTTATTATTGGAAAGCAGCATTTATTTTTCTCAGGGTAAAGATTTTCAATATTTTGTGGCCACAGGCGAAGTGGTTGATAATACCAGCATAGTTCTGAAACGTGAGAATATTGGAGATGTAAACATCAAAGGTTTTGAATTATCAGCCAAATATCAATTGATTAAAAGTATCATTTTAAGAGCAAATTATACATATAATCATTCTGAAATTATTAAGTTTAATGCATTGAATGAAACTGGAGTAAATCTGAAAGGCAAACACATAGCTGAAATTCCTGAACATCAAATGTTTGTTGGTTTGTTTTTGCGAAATAAGATTGTTAATTCTGGTATTACATTTAATTATGTGGGAGAACAATGGTCTGATGAACAAAATTCAGCGATTATCAACGATCATTTTACCATCGATTTAAGCTTGAGCCGCGAATGGAATAAAAAAATTACGATAGCTTTCGATTTACAGAATATTCTGGACAACGAATTTATTGATAAAAAAGGAGGCATATCGCCCGGCAGGTATTTTGAGCTGGAAGTTGGAATCAGATTTTAGTTATTATTAAATGATTTTTTTAATCATTATCTTCAGTAATATTCGGTGTAATGCTCAAAGTTGCATGTTTACTGTTTTATTTATAAGATATTTTTTAAATACATTTGATTATTAGAACGATATTGATACTTGGAAAAAATAAAAAGCTGCCTTGTTTCCAAAGCAGCCTTTTTAAATTAAACACTAATTGTTTAACTTTAGAAATTAGCTCTCAAACTAACGATAAGGTTACGCCCCGAAGCACTTATGCCAGAAGCAAAATGACGGTAGTATCTGTCCATAATATTTTCCATACCCACTTGCACATTCAGTATTTTATTTACCTGATATGCAGTTCGCAAGTTTAAAGTGTACCACGATGGTGTACCATCAACAGTAGCCTGTGGCAGGTTGTCTTCGCCGCTTGCACTGTAATCTTCCAAATGTTTCCAGCCGTTGTAGCGTGCATAAACTTCGGCTTTAAACTTTTTGGTCTCAAACTTTACCGATGTCATACCAAACATTGGTGGTATATGATCCAAAGGCACATCGCCATCTTTCAGTCTGCCATAGGTATAGGTAAGACTGGTGTTTAACGATAATTTTTCGTTTAACTGCAACAAAACATTACCTTGCAATCCATATACATAAGCCTCGCCGGCATTAATTGCAGTTTGTACAGCGGTTTTCTTTCCACTCCATACAATTGTATCCAGTCCGTTAAACTTAGAGGCTCTTACTACAATAGCATCTTTAAGCATGGTATAAAAACCGGTAAGTTCAACATGAAGCATATTGTTAATGGTTTTACCGATAGTTAAATCAGCATTGTAAGCATATTCGGGTTTCAAATCAGGGTTAGGCAATACAATTACACTTCCCGATTTAGAATCATTAACTTTAGTCATATCATCCACATTAGGAGCTCTGAATCCGGATGAAGCCATCAAAGCAAAACGCCAATCGCAGCCAGGCATATAAACCAAACCCAAATTACCGTTTATAGCAGCACTATTTTGTTCAACAGTTTTATCGAAAGGAAATTTGGTAATTTTCATCATGGTATCCGTATATTCAGCCTTCATACTAATGCTGCTCAGGCGAATTCCTTGTGAAAAGATAAGTTTTTTGCTCAATTCCCAGTTGTGAGTAGCATAAGCAGCCAATGTAGTATAGTCGCTACCATTATCAGGATAGCGGCTTGCATTGTTTAACGTTTTTGCCAAAGTATTTACATTTATATTGTAAGCATAACTGCCTACATGATTGTAAACAGCTTCAATACCATAACGCAATTCATTCTTCTCGGTAATCTTTTTCATAAAATCAGCATTCAGCGACATTACATCCACCGTTTCTTCCTGATGGCTTTCGGCTGTTGACTTGAATTTGCGATTAATACGATCTTCGCTTATATTCTGATAAGCAGCTGTAATGGCAGCATTATCGTAAAAACCGTGATTGTTATTTAGTTCAGTTCTTAAAGACGCAAAAAAGCGGGTTTGTGGACCATAATACCAATCAGCATATTTCAGAATGGTATCGCCAACCATTTCGGTAAGTCTGTCGTAACGTGGCACATCGCCCGAATTTGAAAATTGCATATTAAGAATAAACTTCATTTTGTCATCAGGCTGGAATAAAACTTTCTGCATCAGATCATATTGTGTATATCCGGTTCTCTTTTGAATTAAAGGATTGCTATTATTCAACATCGAGTCTCTGCCATTAATTCTTTCGGCATAAAACATCGATTTTCCCCAGTTACCATATTTACTATCTCTGCCATTGGCACCCATTCTTAAATCGCCTAGGTTTTTATAAGAAACATTGCTTAAAAAAGCCCATTTCTTTAAACCTAAATTTACATTAATATTGCCAAAGAATTCATTGTTTGCCGATGAATAACGTGAAGTAACACCCGATTTCACCATGATTTTATCATCTGTGGAAAGCATCGGATTTTTAGTGTAAAACGACATTACACCGCCAATTGCATCGCTGCCATACATTACCGAACCTGGCCCGAAAACAACTTCAACCCTGTCTAACATTGCCGGATCGATGGTAATTACATTTTGCAAATGTCCACTACGATAAATGGCATTGTTCATACGTACGCCATCCATTACCATCAACACTTTATTAGCTTCAAAACCACGCAAAACAGGACTGCTACCGCCCATTTGGCTTTGTTGTATAAAAACATTTCCGGTTTGTTGCAGCATATCGCCAGCAGTTTGAGGATTATTAAAAGCAATTTGTTTACTTCCAATAACTTCAATACGTTGCGGAATATCCGATTTGTTTTCCATTACTTTGTTTGCCGACATAACAAATTCTTCAAGTTTGATAATATTATCAGTTAACATCACCACATTTCCGGCAGCTATAATATCTTTTTTTGATAATGTAATGCTTTGATAAGCCACATGTTTAAACATTAGCAACTCATCATGACTGAATTTACTAATATCAGCAAACCCATTTTTATTTGTAGTTATTGAATTTGATTTTCCCATAACAGCCACATTTTCTATAGGCTGCAAATCAGATTTGTCGATAATTTTAATAGTTTGTGCAAATCCCGAAACAGTTATTAAAACTGCAATAAAAATTGTAATTAATATTTTTGTTTTATTTATTTTATTCATTGATTATAAATTAAATGATTATTAAATATAGATATGTTCTGATAAATTTCTTCGGTTTCATTAATATTACAAAAAACGTGAAATATATACAGAAATGATATCAATAAAAATTTATTATATCAATATTCACGATTGGTATATTACTATTTAATCTGCCTTATTTTAAGCAGATAAAAAAGATACGGAGCATTTACTTAAAAGATGCGTATCTTTTCATCAAAAGATGCGTATCTTTATATAAAGAGATACGTATCTTTTTAAAGATATATATAGTTATTAAATAAATAATAATTAGAATTTACTTATTAATCAATAGTAAACCAATTCATTAAATCTGAATATTGATAAAAAAAGGATAAGAATAAATCAGGAAAATTGTGGGGGAGGGGTTAAAATTTCTTTGCTTAAATTGTAGAAATATTTAGGTTTAAAATGATAAGTCAGTTCAGCAGTGTAGAAATCAGTATTTAGTTGTAGTTTTGAAGGATTAAAATATAAAATATTGAATTTCAATAGTAAATTAAGAGTTTTCGATTTGTTTGAATCTTTATTCATGCTGTTTTTAAGCTGTTTATCTAAGCCTGCAAAAAGAATTTTTTCCTGAGTATCATTCACACATTTATAAATAATGAAATCGCCATCAGTTTGTTTATGAACAACATCATACATATTTCCCTTAAATGAGAATTCTTTTTTATCTAACCATCGAATACCCATTTTTTTCTGTAAATCTTTGTCAACTGGAAATCGAAAGCAATGCAGCTCTTTTTCTGGAACACCCTGTTTTATTGCAGTTTTAATTTGTTTTTTTATATTTCGTTGCATTACTTTAAATACCGCAAAATATCCAAACAAATGGAAAACCAAAGTACAAATTATTAATATGGATATTGTCTTTTTCAATATTTTTTTTAATTGCGACAAAATTAGGCAATATTTTTAAAATTAGGCAACTCTGGGATTAATTTCCAAATTATCGAGTTCAATTCTTAAATTTTCTATAATAAAATTCTGTCTATCAGGTGTATTTTTGCCCATATAAAATTCAAGAATCTGTTTGATAGAAGAATCTTTTTTCAGAATAACCGGTTCTAATCGAATATTTGGACCAATAAAGTTGCGGAATTCATCGGGAGAAATCTCTCCAAGACCTTTAAATCGGGTAATTTCCGGATTTGTTCCCAATTGTGAAATCGCACTTATTCTTTCTTCTTCCGAATAACAATATATTGTTTTCTGCTTATTACGAACCCTAAATAATGGTGTTTGCAAAATATACAAATGACCAGATTTTACAACTTCGGGATAAAACTGAAGGAAAAATGCCAACAATAACATTCTGATGTGCATTCCGTCAACATCAGCATCTGTTGCAACTACAATATTGTTATATCTCAGGTTTTCAATATCTTCATCAATATTTAAAGCAGCTTGCAACAAATTAAACTCGTCGTTTTCATAAACCACTCTTTTTGTCAAACCATAGCAATTCAATGGCTTACCTCTTAAACTAAAAACAGCTTGGGTATTTACATCTCTCGATTTAGTGATTGATCCACTTGCAGAATCACCCTCTGTAATAAATAAGGTTGTTTCTAATTTTCTTTCATCATTTGTATTGTAATGAAGACGGCAATCTCGTAATTTTTTATTGTGTAAACTTACTTTTTTAACGCTTTCTTTGGCTGCTTTTTTTATGTTTGCCATTTCTTTGCGTTCTTTTTCCGATTGTAAAATCTTACGAAGAAGCAATTCTGCCGTTTCAGAGTTGATATGCAGATAATTATCAAGATTTCGTTTTACAATATCGTTAATATAGTTTCTAACACTTGCTCCATTAGGTTCCATATACATCGATCCTAATTTGGTTTTAGTTTGCGACTCAAACACAGGTTCTTGTATCTTTATACTCAATGCAGCCACTATGGAACTTCTAATATCGCTGGGTTCAAAATCTTTTTTGTAAAACTCTCTGATAGTTTTAACAATAGCTTCGCGAAAAGCAGCCTGATGTGTACCGCCTTGAGTAGTGTGTTGTCCGTTTACAAACGAAAAATATTCCTCAATATATTGACTTGAACTATGAGTAAATGCAAATTCTAAATCAACCTCTTTGATATGAATAATAGGATAAATAGTTGATCCATTGATATTACTTTCAAGCAAATCGTGTAATCCATTTTTTGCTGTATATCGGTTTCCGTTAAAAGAAAGTGTAAGCCCATTGTTTAGATAAGCATAATTCCAAAGCATTTTGTCTAGATACTCATCAATAAAATGATATTGGCCAAAAATTTCATTATCAGGAATAAACGTAATTATAGTTCCATTTCTTTGTTCAGAATCAACAATATGTTGCTCATTACTAACAATACCTTTAGAAAACTCAACAACTTTTGTTTTCCCTTCTCTAATAGATTGAACTTTAAAATATGAAGAAAGTGCATTAACAGCTTTAGTACCAACTCCGTTTAATCCAACAGCTTTCTGAAAAACTTTCGAATCGTATTTTGCTCCAGTATTAATCTTTGATACGCAGTCAATTACCTTTCCTAATGGCATACCACGACCATAATCTCTTATACTAACTTTTTGTTCTTTTATAGATATTTCAATATTTCTACCTGAGCCCATTACAAACTCATCAATCGCATTATCAATAATTTCTTTAACCAGAACATAAATACCGTCATCCTGAGAAGCTCCATCACCCAATTTCCCAATATACATACCAGGACGTAAACGAATATGTTCATTCCACTCTAAAGATTTGATACTGTCATCATTATATTCTGCAACCATAATTGAAATATTTTGTACAAAGTTAAGAAAAGCCTTAGAATTATAAACACGATAAAAATAAAATTATCAACTATAAACTGTTTATTGCTAAAGTGTTGTTATTTTGCATTTAAGCTAATTCTTTTTGTCATTAGAAATAAAAATGTATTGAAAAAAGTGAAAAATAAAACTCCTGCCTGATTTTCAAACATAGATTCAACCAGAATACTGAATCCGACAATAATAAGGAAAAAAAAGTAAATATAATTTTTATTTTTAAATGCATAAATCAAAGGAGCAAGCAACATTAGAATTAAAGACAGTAATCCAATAAATCCCAATGCAACAGATGTTTGTAAATATTGATTATGTGAGTTTAATTTATATGATTTGGCAAAAGTCATTCCTTTTTCATCGTATTTTCTGAGTAATTCATCTTTAACATCGCCGGTGCCAACACCTAATATTGGATTTTCTCTTAATAATTCTAACGAAGATTTCCATATTTCAATACGCTGAACAGTACCATCTTCCATATTGATATCCCTTTTTTCTGCTCTAACAGCTTCCAAAGCTGGTGTTAATCTATTAATTGAAGTTGGAATGCTTTTAATACCCAAATAAATTATAATGAGACTTAAAATAAAAAAAATACTGTGAATAATTACCTTTTTTTTCTTCGATAACATGAAAATATAAACTAAAAAGGAAGTTATAAACAAGCAAATGATTCCGGCTTTTGAACTTAAAACAACAATATATACAGAAAAAATGATAAGTAGAAAATATAATGAAATTTTACTTAGTTTATTACTTATCTTATTTTCAATCAATAGATAACATATTAATCCAATAGCAAAAATAATATACATCGAAATATAACTAGAATGATAAAAATAGGAAACATAAACATAGAAAAACCACATTAAATCACCTGTGGAAATAAATAGTAATAATGAATTTAAAATGCTAATTAAAAAAGAGATAAAGCAACCATTAATGTATGCTAAAAAAATATATATAAGCTTTTTATCGTCGATAAAATCTGTTTTACTCGAAAATAATAAAAGAGGAAAAAGCAAAAATGTCATTTTAATTTCAATATCAAATCTGGCAAATTCGTAATTTATAGTATTGATAAAGCCCAAATAATGAACAAGATAAAATACTGTAAAAATAAAGAAAAAATAAATTTGAGGTTTTTTACTGAGTCTTTGAAATTTATGTTTAAAATCAGCTTCTAATAGCCAGTTTATGAATAATAAAATGATAATTATTGGAGTAATGTTTCTCCATAAGGGTATTGAAAATGAAAATATTAATATTAAGAAGTAAAATATTTTTTCGTGAATATCTTTGTTATTAAATTTTAGCATTTAGACTATTTTATTAAGAATTCAGGGTTATAGTAATTATTCTTGTCTTTTATATTGATTAATAATCTTTTATCAATATTTCTGGTATCACCTTTAATTATTGCAGGATTTCCAACAATCACAGAAAAATCAGGAAAATAACCATTTACAATACTACCTGCTCCAATGATACATCCTTTACCAACGTAAGAACCTGGCAGTATTATGCTTGAAGTTCCGATAAAAGTAAATTCTCCAACTTCAACATTTTTAATAATATAGCCTTCTCTATATTCAGCTGGAATGTCGATGTATTTATCGCCCAATATCCGAATTGAATTTTGGCTACTATGAGAATAAATACAAGAATGAGAGGCAATTTGAACACCTTTTCCTATTTTAATTCCACCAATTCCATCTAAAATACAATAGTGTCCCACCCATACATTATCGTCAATATCAATGTTATTTCTATTTACTAATATAGTCGAAGAGCTAATTCTCGTTTTCTTTTTAAATTTTTTAGTTTTTTTGTTGTAAAAACCATAAACCATGAATGGCTTTTTAAAAAAAGCTATAATGTTTAATATCAGTGATATAATAAGTCCGAATGGCGATAAATATAATTTTCTGAACATATTTTAATTTTCAATTTGTTTAAGCATTTCTTTGTAAATTATTTTTGTATTCAACACATTGTTAGCAACATAAGCTGAATTTGTTTTCATTTCTTCAACTACAGATTTATTTTCTAGCAAATATACTAATTTATCTTTCAACAGATTGTTTTTGTAATCAAAATTCATGCCTAATTTATATTTTTCAATAAATTCAGAAGTTTCTCCTTTTAGGTTATTTACAATTGCCAAACCTGCCAAAATATAATCGTTAAATTTGTATGAATGAACAACTTTTGTGTTTTTATTAAAAGAGTTTAATGCGATATCACAAAAACTTAGATATTTGAGAAAATCATGATAAGGTAAAAATCCAGTTATAATTGCAGGTAAATTATTTTTATCGATAAATTCTTGAATATTAAGTTGTTTCAAACCACCACCAATAAAAATCAGCTTAAACTGAAACTTTTTCATAAGATGTATTTCTTTAATTGCTTCTAAAATGACATCAAAATCATAACTATTTCCCATCCCGCCTCCATAACAAATCCAAATTTCATTTTCAGGTTTTGAAATTGCAATTTTGCTTTTAAATAACAAATCAGAATATTTTTCAACATCTGTTCCTAAATAAACAGGTATTGATTTGGTTTTTTTATTGAATTTTTGAGCAATATTCGCATATTCAACAGATTCTGCAAATAAATAATCGGCTGATGAATAAACTTTATTTGCAAATAATTTCCAAGGCAATGTAAATATTTCAATTAATCTTTTAAAAGGTAAAATTGCAATCAAAGATTCTGGCCATAAATCTATTACATCTATAGCAAGTTTAATCTTATACTTTTTACATACCAATGCACAAGCATAACCACTTGAAATAGTTGGAACAATGCAATAAATAACATCAGGTTTAACACTTAGATTATTTAAATATCTATATAATTTATAAGCAAATACACCATGACTGTAAAATCTTTTAAAACTCAGATTTTGTTTATATTGAGGTACATTTATAAATTTCAGATTTCTTTTTGAATTATTTATCTGATGCTTTTCTTTTTTTCTATGATTGAAATCTGTTGTAATTAATTCCAAATCATTATTTTGAGATAATAAATCGTAAACTGTATTAATTCTGATATTATCATCATCGCCTGTATAAACAAAAAGTGAAACCAGTGTAATGTTTTTTCTCATATTTTAGATTTTAATATTCGTTTAATAATATTAAAAATGATAACATATCTGTATGATATTTTGTAAATCAATGAATTATCAGATAAATTCTCATCTGTTCTGTTTATTGAATAGGTGAGGTTTGCTTCATGACGACGATACAAAATTAGTTTATTTTCTAAAAAATATACTTTTCCGAAAACTTCAGCTATTAATCCAATCCAAACATCATGCATAGCTAATTTTTGGGGAAATGGGAGAGAAGCAGCTAAAATTTTTCTATCGAACGCCATCGCACATCCTATATAAGAGTTCTTTGCAAAATTTTTAAAGAACCCTTTTCCTGATTTCTTCCATTCGAAATAAGAATTTTTTATAATTTTTTCGTTCTGATCAATAATACTTGCATTACTGATAACCAAATTATAATTTTTTAAGTATTTCAACATTTCGCTAACTTTATTTCCTACCCAAATATCATCTTGATCTGCCATAAAAATATAATCACCCTTTGCTAATTTAAGGGCATTTTCCATATTATAAACAGGACTTTTAAATTTATTATTTTCTGAAATAAGTATTCTATTGTCATTTAATGATTTAATAAGGTTAATTGTATCATCACTTGAACTGTCATCAGAAATAATAACTTCATCATCAACATCTAATTGGGTTAAAATTGAATTTAACTGCTTTAATATATACTTTTCGCCATTATATGTTGGAATACAAACAGATATCATAATTTAAGCTGCTAAAAATAAACCAATATTTCTTTTAATATTACTTTTAAGAATGCCATATTTTATTAAAATCAATCTTCTTTTTAAATAGTTATAACTAAATAAGTTAGAAAATTCAGTAAAACATGCAATCTGTTCATAAGTTAACTTATCTTTATAAATTTCTAAAAAGACATTTGCTTGAAATACTGATTTTTTAAGCCCTATTTCAACTTCATGAAGTTTGAAAAGTCTTTTTAAAAAGTGAATATTACCACTTTTTTTAGCACCCTCCACATTTTTATTATGTTGCCTGTATTTTAATGTTTTGTCTTCAATAAAATCTATTCTGCCAAACACAGAGGCAACAAGAGCAATCCACCAATCATGTATAAAAACATTATTAGGCAATATTCTCATTTTTTCTCTTAATTTATAATTAAAAATTACAGTGCAACCAGTTACAATGTTTTGAATCAATAATTTATTATAATTTCCTGAATTATTAACTTCCATTTGTTGATATTTCCAAAACGATGGAGAAATTTGATTTAAATTAATGTCAACAACTTCTAAATCAGTATGTAATAGTATTGGTTTTTTGAATTTTTCAGATATTTCAATTTTTAAAATTGCATTTAATGAAATTTCAATTTTATTCTTATTCCATACATCATCCTGGTCAGCAAACATATAAAACTCTGAATTTTCAGCATATTCTAATAATTTAAAAAAATTATTACATGATCCTAGATTGTTCAGCCCGTCATTAATTAATTGAATTTTTGTTGGATATAGAGAAATATATTCGTTAATAATTGTAATACTTTTGTCTGTTGAACCATCATCTCTGATAAATAGTTTCCAATTAGTAAAACTTTGGTTTACAATTGAATCTAATTGTTCTTTAATATATTTTTCACCATTATAAACGGCTAATAAAATTGCTATCTTATTCATTTTGATTTATTATTTGGTTCTAATTTTATATTATCTTTTGAATTTAAATACATTATAGAATAAATATATACAATAACAATCATTCCCGTTGAACTTAATAAAAGTGGATTTGTTCCTGCGATTATTAAATAGAACAAGTAAGATATTGGAATATAGCGAAATGTATAATATTGTTTGTAGTTTTTGTAAAAGATAATAACAGGATATAATAACAATGAGATAAAAATACAAGTAACAGGTAATCCGAATATTCTGATAAACTCAAAATAAGATAATTCAGTTACATTAATATAACTATTGTAATAAGTAGAAAAGAAATTTGAATTAAATCCCTGTCCAAAAAACAAAATATTATGATTTGATTTAAAAAGGTTTATATAATCCATAATATGATTTAGCTTGATACTGTTTGAGGTTTCTGTTTGACTAAATTGATGTAAGGTATTGTTGAGTAAATATGAAATACATGCAAAGCAAAAAATAATAGAGATCCAGAATATTTTCCTATTATTTATAAATATATAATACATTGAATATATTATAAGTAACACAAAAAATATTATAATATTTGCTCTTGTACTTGAAAAAATAAATGCGACTGAAATTAATAGAATTGAAAGTATATATTGAATTTTTTTTCTTTTAATTTCAGATTTAAAAAAGAGTTTTTGAAAATAATAACCTAATGGAAATAGTAAAAGTGGAGAAGTTTTGTAAAAAAGATTAAACATTTTATATCCCTGATACTCAAATCCTCTTGATACTGCAACTTGTTTATCTTCAACTAAATAATGATATAGTATTTCAAATTTATCGTTAGCAATATAAAATAAAATTAAACTAATTAAAACTATAATTGAAATCATAAATCCAATGTAATGAAACCTTTGTGTAATATTAATATTTAGATTAATAATTATTGGTAAAAGGCAAAATAATGAAAACGATTTAAAATAAGGTGCAGAAAGATTAAATTCTAAACCATTTATTTTCATTATTATAATTCCATAAATAGGAATAAATAGTATTACAATAGTTAATATGATTATAAGATTTTTGTTTAAAATTGATTTGAAATTAATCAATGTTATAAGCCAAAGCCCTATTATTGATAAGAAAATAATGTCTTTTAAATTAAAAATATTATTATTTTTATAAATAAAAATTACAAATAATAATATTGTAATAAGTAAATTTAAAACTTTTGCTCTTATAAATGTAATTATAATATTCATAATTAGAAATTTATAAATCAAATTTTGCAAATATAAGACGTAAAGGAGCTAAAATAATCTTACCTAACTTATATTCTTTAGAATTTACAACTAGGGTATATTCAAACGAATTTACCGGATCAAGCATATATTTGGCATATAACTCTTTATGATTTTCATATATTTGTTTTCTTAATCTTCTCAATTTTTCAAAATCAAGATTGTTTCTGCTTTTTTTACTGATTCTGTAATAAAAATGAGTTTCAGGAATTCTGTAAACTAGGCCACCTGTTTCTAAAATTGAAAGCCAGAAGTCCCAATCTTCTAATCCTTCTTTCATATTTTCATTGAAACCTTTGGTTTTAATAAAATCAGATTTTCTGAACAAACTACTTATAATGAGTGCATTTTGAGCAATAAGATATTCTATTTCTGGTTTTGCCAAAGGCATTTTGCCATGATAATATCCAAATAATTCAACTTCACAGCTTACTATTTTAAAATCTGAATTTGAATCAAGAATTTTTACAGCCTTTTCAATATAAGTTTCTGAAATCCTGTCATCTCCATCAACTATTAAAACATATTCTCCACATGACTTATTGATTCCGAAATTTCTGGCATTACTAACTCCTTTATTTTCAGAAAGGATGTATAGTTTAATTTGATTGTCATTACTTAAATCATTTAGAATTTCTTTGGTGTAACTATCCGAAGAACAATCGTCAACAAGAATAATTTCTATGTTTTGATAGGTTTGATTTTTAACAGAATTAATAGTCTCTTTTAAAAATTTACCTTTATTATATGATGTTATAATTATAGAAACAGTTTTCATTTATTAAAGATTTTTTTTAATATAAATGAAGTATTTTTAAAAAATAAAGCCAATGATTTATAAAAAATTGTGTAAAATTTACCTCTATGTTTACTCAAATACAAATACATACTTTTAGTAAAAATTGCTTCTTTCTTTTCATTTAAAGGAGATTGACCACAAAGATGAATGATTTTGGCTTCAGGATAAATCATATTTTTATAACCATTTTTTATGAAACGCGAACATAATTCTGTTTCTTCAAAATACAGGAAAAAAACTTTGTCAAAATTACCAGTTTTATTAAGAACAGATTTGCGAATCAGCATATCTGCACCTGTAACATAATCAACAATTAATGGCAAATCATTTATTAAAATACCTGCCATAAAATATTTATTTTTGTATGTTTCTGGATATATTTTACTAAAAGTATAATAATAAAGCAATGATTTTATAGTTGGAAATCTCCCATAAGATATTTGATTTGTCATATCATTATTATAAAGTGCACCACCACAACATGCTACATCTTTATTTGCCTCTTTCTCCATAAAATCATAGAGAATTTTAATGGCGTTATTTATCAGAATTGTGTCTGAATTTAATAGAAAAACATATTTACCATTAGATTTTTCAATTCCTTGATTATTAGCTTTTCCAAAACCTAAATTTTCAGTATTAGAAACTATTTTTACTTTTGGAAATTCTGTTTCAATCATTTTTATTGAATTATCATGAGAATTATTGTCAACAACAATAACTTCAAAATCAACATCTATTGTTTTATCATAAACTGATTTTAAACAATTTCGAGTCAATTCAATCGTGTTGAAACTAATGATAATTACAGAAATATCCATTTTTATTTTTTAAGTATGCGTGAAGCAAATTGTAAATATTTTGTATCTTCAAGAATACCAAAACTTAATGCAAACATAAGTTTGTATTTAAATAATTCGATAGGATTAATCCCTTTTATAATTTCTATTTTATAGCCAGCATCATCAAAAAGTCTGGTTATGCTCTTTTTTGTAAAGAATCGCAAATGAGTATCATCAAGAATTCCACCTAATTCATCATATTTCCAATCTTTATGAATTAAGAGTTGATACAAGTTTGGCAAATATCTTACATTTGGAATTGAAGATACAATGCAAGCATTTTCTTTTAAATTATCTTTGATCAATTTAAGTATAAATAATGGATTTACAGTGTGTTCTAATACATCATTGAAAATAATACAATCAAAATAATTTTTAGGTAATTGTGGAATAACTTCTTCAATTGCCGCATTGTACAATTTATAAAAAACCGGGTTTGCTTTATCAGCAATTTCTTTATTAATTTCTACTCCCCAGGCTTCAATTTCCTGTCTGTTTTGAATTTGATTAATAAATACACCTTCTCCACATCCAACATCTAAAATTCGCTTTGCTGAAATTGGAACAAAATCAAGCATCTCATTTCGATCGTATATAAAATATCCAGTACTTTTTCCCATATATTATAAAAAAATTAAATTACTGTGTTTTTAAGTTTAATTTTAAGTGCAATTATCAAGCCAGTAGTTATGAAAAACTCAGTAATTAAAACACTGATTGCTGTGCCATTAGCTCCATATAAATTTGCTAATACAAAATTAAGAATAATATTAATTACTGCTCCCATAATTAAAATTAGCGAATATGAATTTTTGTAATTATAAGCCAAAAGCGTTTGATATGCAGGAATATTCATTGCAACTATAAATGGAACAAAACTTAAAATTCTGATTATTAAAATAATCTCATGAATATTATTTCCAGTCATCAAAAATACAATTTTTTCGGCAAAAACAAATAGCAAAAAACAAAGAATAAAAATGAAGCTTAAAAACGGTATCATTGTTCGTTTGAAAAATGATTTAATAAGATTAGGAGTGTTTGTTAATTGACACAAATGAGGATAAATGACTTGTGAAAAAACCGATAGCAGTTGCTTTAAAATAATCATAAGTTTTTCTGCAACACTATAATTTCCAACAGTTTTATCGTTTTCAAATACTCCTAATATGATAATGTTTGAACTTACATACATTTGAATTGAAAAGTTGGAAAGAAAAACCATCCATCCATCTTTTAATTCGAAAATAATTTCATTTCTTTTTGCAATCTGAAATTTGATTTTATATTTTTTAATTACAAATGCAATACTAACAATGCCAATAAGTATTGATCCTAATGAACTTAATAAATTAACATAAATAAAATCACTTTCTGTTTTGATAATTACAAATACAAGAATTGTAAAAATAACCCTACTTAAAAAATTGAAATACATTAAATATTTCATTTCCTGCAAACCTTGAAATAACCATATTGGGAAAAAAACTTGTCCGATTAATACACCTGAAGTGAAAAAATATAAAAGCCAAAGTCCTGTAAACTTAGGAATTAACAATACTATTAATGTTAAAGCAAATAAGCTGATTAAAAGCAGAAATAATTTTGTTGATATTACAGAATTAAATACATCTGTGATACTTTTATTTTCACTTTTTAATAAAGAAATTTTTCTGGTTGCAGTTAAATTAAATCCATAATCAATAAAAACAATAAAATACATCATAACAGTTTGAGCATAAACAGTTAATCCATATTTTTCTGGTTGAAGTACTTTGATAAGATATGGGAGTGTAATTAGTGGTAATAAATAATTAAAAACCTGTAAACCTGTTAAATAGAAGAAATTTCCTATAAGTTTACTGTTTTTAAATCTATTAATTTTCTCTTTCAAAATATTATTAAGCATTAAAAAGAATCAATGAAATTTTTATAGAATATATTTAAAGTATTTGTTTTTATTTGTTTTGCAACATTTTATTAAAAAACAGCAAATTTACAAAAAATAACTTAACTCATTTTAAAATCAATTAGTGTTCGATAAAACTTTAACCCAAATTGCTCATTTTCAAATGGGCAATCGAATAAGTGATTGTAAATAAATTATTTAAAATAATTTAAAACAATAACTAAATCGGGCTTAAACCAAATTAATCAATAAGTTCGACTTTTAAGTCTCCAATTGATTATTTTGGATTTTAAAAAAAAATTGTCTTTTCGATTAAAACAAAAAAGATTAAACAATGCTATTTATATAAATAACGCAAGTTTTCTATAAAACTATTGTCATATTTAGGTTTTTTAGCTCTATGTTAAGAGATGTTAATGATAATAAATGAATTATCAATAAAAATTACTTTTGCAAATTAATAAAAAAGAATAAATGCAACTATTACAAAAATCAGGGATTACATTTTTAATTCTAACTTATCTTACTTTTTTAAATATCAATGCTCAAAACCAGCCAAATAACGGAATGCCACGTCAAGGTGGTGGTGGTGGAATGTCAGGTGGTACTGGTAATGTTACCGGTGTTGTTGTTGACAAATTAACTTCACAAGCCGTTGAATATGCTAATCTTGTATTGTTTCGTCAAAAAGATTCAGTTATGGTAAGCGGTGCTGTAACCAATCAGAAAGGGCAATTTAATATTGACAAAGTTCCGTTTGGTAAATATTATCTTGTTGTAAGTTTTATCGGTTACTCAAGTTTGAGAATACCTGATATTATGGTAAATCCAAAAGAACCAAATAAAAATGTCGGACAAATAAAATTTGAGCCATCTACCAACACCTTAGGAGAAGTAAATATTACAGCAGAAAAGAGAATGATGGAATATAGTCTTGATAAAAAGATTGTAAATGTTGATAAAAACTTGGTAAGTGCCGGAGGTTCTGCCGTGGATGTAATGCAAAATATACCAGCAGTTACAGTTGATATTGATGGTAATGTTAGTTTAAGAGGTTCAACCAATGTAAATATTTTAGTTGATGGTCGTCCTTCTAATCTTTCAGGTATGAGTCGTCAAGCAATTTTAGAGCAAATTCCTGCAAGTTCTATTGAAGCAATAGAAATAATTACCAATCCTTCAGCAAAATACAATCCTGATGGAATGTCGGGTATTATTAACATTAAGTTGAAGAAAAAAACAGCTCAGGGTTTAAACGGATTGGTTTCTAGTAGTATAGGTACTGGAAACAGATACAATAGTTCTGTAAATTTAAATTACAGCACCTCTAAATTTAATCTTTTTGGTTCATGGGATGGAAGGTGGTTCCAAGGCAAAGGATATGGAAATACCTATAGAATTGCCACATTAAAAGATACAAATTTTTATACCCATCAACATTCTGAAATGAAGAGAAAAATGAATAATAATAATGTAAAACTAGGTTTTGATTGGTATATAAATCAAAAAAACACAATTACATTATCAGGGCAAATGGGTCATGATGAAAGTTCAAGGGAACAAAATTTGTTTAGTTATTCAAATGATTATAATCAAACATCGTATGAACATTATTTTAAACAAAATACAGAAAGTGAAAATGAGAATTCCAATTCAATAAATCTGAGTTATAAAAAGACTTTTGAGAAAAAAAATAAAGAATTAACTGCTGATTTTTCGTTTTCAAAATCGGATGAATCGGAAAATACAGATATGAATAATCAGTTTTTACTTGATAATTACTTACCGTTTAATGGCTTTGACGAAATACAACAACAGTTAAATAATGGGAATACGCAAAATGGCAGTGCTTTAATTAATTATATACTTCCAATAAATGAAAAACTAAAATTAGAAACCGGTTTTCAGGGAATTTACCGAAAAATTGATAATGATTTTAACTTGAAAAATTTTGATTATTTATCAAAAACTTATATCATCGATACAAATTCAATTAATCATTTTATATACAAAGAAAATATTAATGCTGTATATGGCACATTATCAAAAGAATGGGAAAGTATTTCGGTTCAAATCGGTGTAAGATTGGAACAAGCCTATACAACAGCGGAGCAAATTACTCAGGCTAAAACATTTGAAAACAATTATTTCAGTGTTTATCCAACTTTACATATCTCAAAAAAATTACCAAACAAAAATGAAATGCAGTTTAGTTATAGTCGAAGAGTTAACCGACCTAATATTTATGATTTAAATCCTTTTAAAGATTATAGTAATCCATTGGTTATCAATTATGGAAATCCATATTTAAAACCAGAATATATAAACTCATTTGAATTGGGTCACTCTAAATTCTGGGATAAAAGAAGTTTTTATACCTCAATATATTATCGGCAGATAAATGATGTAATTAAGAGAATAAGTTATTTAGGTACTGATGGAATTAGCTATATGACCAATGAAAACTTATCTAAAGGAATTTCATACGGAGTAGATTTAATTTTGGAACAGGAAATTGCAAAATGGTGGAGAATTAATGCCAATTTCAGTTATTTCAGAACTTTAATTGAGGGAAATAGCATTGATGGTAGCATTTCAACAGATAATTACAGCTGGACTTCTAAATTAAATTCAACGATGACTTTAATGAAAAATTTAAGTATTCAGATTAGTGCAAATTACAGAGCTCCAATTATTACACCTCAAGGTAGAATGAATGAAACCTATTCGGCAGATATTGCCATGAAAAAAGATTTTATGAAAGACAACAGACTTTCTGTAAGTTTTAGAGTTAGTGATGTTTTTAATACACAAAAATTTGATATGGAAGCTTTTGGAAATAATTTTTATTCAACAATGATTAGAAAAAGACAATCTCAAGCAGCATTTCTAACTCTAAGTTATAAAATTAATGATGGTTTGAAACAAAAATCCAAGAGAAAACCAGTTGAAAACAATGGTGGAGGTAATGATGAAGGAGATTTTTAATAAAAAAGGGATTTTGATTATACAAAATCCCTTTTTCAATATTTAGTTAGAAATTGTAAATAATTGAAAACAAAAGTCTTGTGTTAGTTAAGTTTTCAGTTCTTGTAATTTCACCATATTTGTCACGATTAATAACTCCGTTAGTTTCATAAGTTGCATAAGCAGCAGTAGTGAACTCAAGTTCAGTTGCAAAATTTAATTTTCCCTGAATAAAAACTACCCTTGGAGCAACTCTGAAAATAGATTTAATATTGGCACCTCTTGTTGTTATATCCGATCCTCCAACTTTATTAGTGTAAGCAACTATTG
>CAZWRD010000025.1:0-28351 GCA_964636105.1 uncultured Bacteroides sp. | reverse complement strand
ATTCCTTTTTAAAAAGCACAACAAACAAAAGAATAAATCATGTCTCAAAAAAACAATCTTTTTCTATGTTTTTAAATGGCAAAAATACTGTTATTTCTAATAACATATAGCATTATTTGTTTTTACTGTATAATTTTTATATTTAAACTCATAATAATTTAAACTAAAATAATATAAATAAAATGATATTCTATTTTATTGCATTAAATATTTAATTTAGGTCTAATAAATGATTTTGTTTTTAACGCTTCCGGGCTAATAAAAAATCAGAAAGTTTTTCTACCTTTGCACACTAAAAATAACGCTGTTAAATAAATGCTTTTTACAAATCCATATTTTCTCTTCGGGCTTTTTGCAATAGCAATACCTATTGTTATTCATCTATTTAACTTCCGTAGATTTAAAAAGATTTATTTTTCTGACACCAGTTTTTTGGAAGAACTAAAGGTTCAAACCCAAAAATATTCTCGTTTAAAACATCTCTTAATTCTAAGTTTGCGAATTCTTGCTATTACCGCTCTGGTTTTTGCTTTTGCTCAACCCTTTTTGCCAACAAATGGAACTCAAAAAGCAATAAAAGGGAAAAATGCAGTTAGTATTTTTATCGACAATTCGTTTAGCATGCAATCGGTTACAGACCAAACTCGCTTATTAGATCTGGCTAAAAACAAAGCAAAAGAAATTATTAGTGCTTACTCAAATTCAGATGAATTTCAACTACTTACCCATGATTTCGATGGCAAACATCAACATCTTTTCAGCAAAGATGAATTCATAAAATTACTTGATGAAATAGATATTACGGCAAGTGTAAGAAAATTGCCAGAAATCATCAAACGTCAGCAAGATGCATTGTCACTATCGCCTCAGGCAAACAAAGTTGTATATATTATCAGCGATTTTCAGAAAAGTATCAGCAATTTCGAAAACATTAAATCAGATTCTACTTTCTCTGCATTTCTGATCCCACTTTTTCCTCAGAAAAACAACAATCTGTTTATCGACAGTTGTTGGTTCGATTCGCCTGTTCTTCAACTAAATAAAACTGTAAAACTAAATGTAAAAATCACAAATTCATCAGAAACTGCATTCGAAAAAGTTCCTGTAAAATTAATGATTAACGGCAAACAAAGAGCGGTTGCAAGCATTGATATTAAAGAAAAAGAAGATCAAACCATCAAACTTTCGTACAATATTACCGAAAACGGAATTCAGAATGGAATTGTTGAAATAACCGATTACCCTATAGTTTATGACGATAAATATTACTTTTCTTACAATGTTGCGGTTAATATTCCTATGCTGATAATAAATGGAAATGAAGAAAGTCAATATCTTAGCAAACTTTACAAACTCGATTCTGTTTTTAGTGTAAGCAATTTTAATGAAAAAAATATCGACTTTTCGGCATTCAACAACAAGGATTTTATCATTTTAAATGGATTGAAAACTATTTCTAGCGGATTAAGTCAGGAACTTAAACGATTTATCGATAACGGTGGCAGTCTCGCCATTTTCCCTGCATCCAACATCGATTTTGAATCTTACAAATTACTTTCAAACACTTTAAATATTGACATTTACGAGCAAAAAGACTCAACAGATACCAAAGTTGAAGAACTAAATTTACAAAACCCAATTTTTAGAGATGTATTTGAGAAAATGCCCGAAAACATTGATTTGCCATCTGTGTTTTCATTTTATACTTTCAACAAAAATCAACTTAGCCGCAAAGATTTTCTGCTAAAAATGCTTAATGGAAAAGATTTTTTAACATCCACAATATCTGGAAAAGGCGTGGTATATCAATCATCTGTACCTCTCGAAACAAATTGGAGCAATTTTCCGCGACATGCCATTTTTGTCCCAACATTATTTAATATGGCAATGCAAAGCCAACAAAGCAATAAACTTTCATATATCATTGGCAATGATGAACCTATCAGAATTAAAAATATCAGCTTCAACAAAGAAGAAACTTTTTTGCTAAAAGGAGAACAAAAAGGTTTTGAAATAATTCCCCAACACAAAAACATCGACAATCAAATCGACATTGCGTTTCACAATCAAATAAAACAAGCCGGAAATTATCATCTTTATAAAGGAAATCAGCAAATTACCGACATTTCTTTTAATTACGATCGCAATGAATCCAGACTTGAATTTTACACATCAGACGAAATCCAAAAAATCATAAAAGACAACTTATTAAGCAATTACAAACTTATTGAAACAAAAAACAAAAATTTAGGAGAGCTCATAAAAGAAATCAATCAAGGAGTTAAACTCTGGAAACTATTCATCATTTTAGCATTAGGATTTCTTTTAGCAGAAGCAATTATCATACGGTTTTGGAGGTAAAAAACAATGGAAGAAAATACAGAAATAAATGAAAGCGGTTTTGTAAACGACGATTCCAACAAGGAAATCCGTAAAACCATGCATTTGTCAGGAATGTATAAAGACTGGTTTCTCGATTATGCATCTTATGTAATTCTCGAACGTGCAGTACCTGAAATCATTGACGGATTAAAACCGGTTCAACGCCGTATTTTGCATGCAATGAAAGAATTGGATGATGGCAGATACAATAAGGTTGCAAACATTATTGGGCATACCATGAAATACCATCCACATGGCGATGCGTCAATCGGAGATGCATTGGTGCAATTGGGACAAAAAGATTTACTAATTGATTGTCAAGGAAACTGGGGAAATGTTCACACTGGCGACAGTGCAGCTGCTCCTCGTTATATCGAAGCACGTTTATCTAAATTTGCATTAGATGTTGCGTTTAATCCTAAAACTACCCGATGGAAACTATCTTATGATGGCAGAAATAAAGAACCGATAACATTACCTGTAAAATTCCCACTTTTATTAAATCAAGGTGTTGAAGGTATTGCAGTTGGTTTGGCTTCAAAAATATTACCTCACAATTTCAACGAACTTATTGATGCATCCATAGCAATATTGGAAGGTAAAGATTTTGAATTACTTCCCGATTTTCTGACTGGAGGAATGGCAGATGTAACCAAATACAACGATGGATTAAGAGGAGGAAAAGTTAGAGTAAGAGCCAAAATCAATCAATTAGATAAAAAAACACTGGTAATTACCGAATTACCCTTTGGTGTTAATACAACGTCTCTAATTGATTCAATTATTGTTGCCAATGATAAAGGCAAAATAAAAATCAGAAAAATTGATGACAATACAGCACGTGATGTTGAAATCCTAATTCATCTTGCACCAGGAATATCGCCAGATACAACCATTGACGCACTTTACGCCTTCACCAATTGCGAAGTGTCTATTTCGCCAAATTGCTGTATTATTGATGAAGGAAGACCCAAATTTATAGGTGTAAAAGAAATTTTAAAAATATCTACAAAAAATACGGTTGCTTTATTAAAACTTGAATTAGAAATTGAGAAAGCAGAACTGCTTGAACAATGGCATTTTGTATCTCTTGAACGCATCTTTATTGAAAAAGAAGTGTACGAAGTTATGAAAAAATGCAAAACAGATGCAGAAATCAACGAAGCAATTGATTTGGGTTTAAAACCATACACACAAAATCTGGTTAGAGCTGTTACACTTGAAGATATACTAAGACTTAGAAAAATACCTATCGACAGAATATCAAAATACAACTCCGATAAGGCTAATGATGTATTAAAAGCGATAGAGGATGATATTAAGCAGGTTGAATTTGATTTAGCTCATATTATTGACTATGCAATTGCATATTTCCAAAGAATACAGAAGAAATATGGCAAAGAAAGAGAACGCAAAACAGAACTTCGCAATTTTGAAATAATTGAAGCTACAATGGTTGCGGTTGCTAATGAAAGACTTTATGTAAACAAAACAGAAGGGTTTGCAGGAACCAGCCTAAAAAAAGACGATTATGTAGGGGATTGCTCTGATATTGATGACATTATCGTATTCAGAAACGATGGAACTTTTATTGTTACCAAAGTTGCAGAAAAAGTTTTTGTTGGACAAAACATTGAACATATCGCAGTATTTCGCAAAAATGACGAAAGAACCATTTACAATATGGTTTATCAGGATGGAACTCAAGGAAGCGCTTATATTAAACGATTTGCGGTAGTTGGAATTACCCGTGATAAAGAATACGACTTAACCAAAGGAAGTAAAGGAACAAAAGTGCTCTATTTTACAGCAAATCCCAATGGAGAAGCCGAAATTGTGAAAGTTCAACTAAAACCAAAACCAAAACTTAAAAAAACTTATTTCGATTTCGATTTCAGCGAAATAGCTATTAAGGGAAGAAGTTCAATGGGCAATATTTTAACCAAACATCTGGTAAAGAAAATCTCAAAAAAAGATGAAGGAGTTTCGACATTAGGAGCCAGAAATATTTGGTACGACGAAACGGTTATGAGATTAAATACCGAAAGTCGTGGTTTGTACTTGGGAGCATTTAAGGCTAACGACAAAATACTTACCATAATGAAATCAGGTTGTTACAAATTATTAAATTTCGATTTGAGTAATCATTTTGATGAGGATATGCTAATAATAGAAAAATATAATCCTGAAAAAATCATTTCGGTAATTTACTATGATGGAGAAATTCAGAAAGCATATGTTAAACGATTCCAAATAGAAGAATCAGATAAAAAGCAAGATTTTTTAGGCGAACATCCTGAATCCTTTGTATATACAATCACAAACGATTATTTACCACAGGCAGAGGTTGTTTACGATGACATTAAAAACGGAAAGCATTATGATAATGAAGTTGTTCTTTTAGCCGATTTTATCTCAGTAAAAGGCTATAAAGCCAAAGGGAAAAGATTATCAAACAATACAGTAAAAGAAATAATCATGCTGGAACCATTACCCTATGAAAATGAAAATACAATCGAATTATCAACCGAAATAGAAGAAATTCCTACACCAGATCCTTTTGAAGATTTTGGGAAAATTGCAGAAAGAGAAAAAGGTTCGGATGATGAACCAATACAAATGACTTTGTTTTAAGAAAATTAATAATTATATAAATATATGACAGACAATAAAGTATTAAAAGTAACCGATGATGTAAAATGGATTGGCATACTCGATAAGGACATTGTTACCTTTGACGTAGTAATGGAAACCAAATACGGTACAACTTATAATTCTTATTTTATTAATGCTGAAAAAAAAGCAATAGTTGAAACAACAAAAGAAAAATTCTGGGATACTTATCTTGCTAAAATAAATCAAGTATGCAATCCATCAGAAATCGAGTACATCATTCTTAATCACACAGAACCTGATCATTCAGGAAACCTGAAAAACTTGCTTAAAATTGCACCAAATGCCACTGTAGTTGGAAGCGGAAATGCTATCAGATATTTAAACGATTTACTTGGAGAAGAATTTCCACATCTAATTGTTAAAGATGGTGATATATTAGGTTTAGGTAATAAAAAAATCAAATTTATCAGTGCTCCAAATTTGCATTGGCCAGACTCAATGTATTCATATTTAGTTGAAGATAAGGTGCTTTTCACTTGCGATTCATTTGGTGCGCACTTTTGCGACGAAAGAATGTTCGATACAGAAGTTGACAATTGGGATGATGCTTACAAGTATTATTTTGATGTAATTATGAAACCTTACAGTCGATTTATGCTTAAAGCTATTGAAAAAATACGTCATTTGGAAATCAATGCAATATGCAACGGACACGGACCAATTTTAACAAAAACCTGGAAACGTTATGTTGATTTATCTGAAGAATATGCAAAATTAGCTGTTGCATTACCCGAAGGGAACAGAGTCTTAATAGCTTATGTTTCAGCTTATCAAAACACAGAAAAAATGGCTGAAAAAATTGCAGAAGGAATCAGACAAGTTGGAAACATTATTGTTGACATTTGCGATATTGAAAAAATGCCTTCAGGTGAATTAGAGGAAAAAATAGCACATTCAAGCGGTATTATTATTGGCTCTCCTACCATCAATCAAAACATTTTACCTCAAGTATATACCTTGTTTGCTTTAATAAATCCACTACGCGACAAAGGGAAACTTGCCGGTGCATTCGGATCATACGGATGGAGTGGTGAAGGTGCCAAAATCATAGAAAACAATTTAACTAATTTGAAATTAAATTTCTTTGAAGAAAGTTTATTTATTAAATTTTCACCTCACATTGAACAATTTAGCAAATGCACTGAATATGGCAATGCTTTTGGTAAAAAATTATTGGAAAAGAAATAATATTTCAGAAATTTCGTTACTTTTACAATAAAAATTTGAAATTTGAAAAACAACAAAACAGGAATATTTTTTTTTACAATTCTTTTGTTCTTGGCACTCCAATCATGTAGTGTCGAACGTCAGCTTGCAAAAAATTTTGTGAAAAACAAAAGGAATATTCCTGTTTTACTTCAATCAACAGAAAAACTAATACTTACTAACGAAAAACTAAAAAAAATCCAGGACTTTGATAAATTCTCTATTGAAAAGCAAGATTCAATGTGGTTTGCCAACACTCTTTATCTAGATTCTATTAACGACATTATTTTAATTAATAAAATATATAATCAAATCAGAAACAGCCTGATTGAATTAGGTTTTGTCATTTACAGCATTGATAGCATTGAAAAATTCCAAGAACTTTCTCAGGAAAAATATTTACTAAATTTAGCTCAAATTGAAGTTTCTGAAGACATATACACCTATCGCGATCAAGAAACTTTTTATAACAATCTTACATATTATCAAGACAATAACCTCAATATCATCAATTTAAATTATTGGTTTGAACTAACCGATTTTACGAACAATATCACAAAGGTATTGTATAATACATTTTCAACAAGCGATATCTTAAATGGCAGATTTACAATGGATCCAGATGATTACACGGTTTCTTATAATTACAAAATCACACCAATAGTAACCGAAGATATTTATAAACTAGCACAAACATCCAACAAAAAAAATTCGTCATTACTTTATGATTATCTGATGAATGCATTTATCAGGCAAAACATTTCACCGAATTATTTGAATCCAAAATATTTTTCATACGATATTAATACAGGGTTTATTTATCAAAGCGAAAATGAAAACTTTACAATAATTGAACAATAAACATTTTATACAAATCAATAATTCAAAAACTTATGAAAAACAAATTACTAAAGATTTATTTATTGGGTTTTATTTTAATCACTTTATTAAATTCATGCACCAAACCTAAAATTGAATTAAAACTTAACCTAGAACAAGGAAAAACTTATTTGATGGGTTATCAAACTGATATGAAAATGAATCAAAAAATAATGGGTATGTCTATAGATGTTAAAATGAAAATTGATATGGATTTATTATTTAAAACAATTGGTTACGATAAAGATAGTAATTATTTAATGGAAACAACCTATAAATCTATGAATTACAAAATGAATGCCCAAGGTCAAGACATTGAATTTGGCACTGAAACAATTGCTAAAGATAGTACTATGAATAAGGTTTTTAATGCTTTCAAAGGAAAATCGTTTACAATAACATTTAATAAATATGGAAAAATCATTGATGTTCATGGAATTGATTCTATTATGACCACTTTTTTTAATGACAATTATTATACAGATTCTACAAAAATTAATGAAATTAAAGAATTGTTTGGAAAGAACTTTGGGGAAGAATCAATTATAAATAATTTCAGCAGTTTCTTTGGATATTTTCCTGAAAAAGAAGTTTCTATCGGTGAAAAATGGAAAAATAACACCACTATTAAAACAATGTTTGCTTTAAATATCGACAATGAATATCAATTAATTGACAACAAAAATGATTTATATAACATTGGCATACAATCCAATATAAAAACAGATTCAAAAAATTCGACTATGGATGTTCAAGGGATGCAAATGAAATTTGAGATGAAAGGTACTCAAACAGGCTATATAAAACTAGACCAAAAAACAGGCTGGATAAAAGAATCGGAAATAAAACAAAAAATTGTAGGAGATGCACGTATGTCAAAATCGGAAATACCAGGGGGTGGAAATTTCTCAATCCCATATACAGTTGAATCAACAACAAAAATATTTCTTAAATAGTTAAAAAACTGATTATATTCTCATTACAAGTTATTCAAAGAATAAAAATGGACTTATTAATAAGTCCATTTTTATTTACAGCAATAATTTTGTATATTTGTACAATATTATACCAAAGTGATTTATAAACTAGTTAATCATTTAATGGTATTATGTCAATCAAAAATATGTTATCGTTTCAAAAGCGAAGCAAATTGGACAATTACATATTGCATAACGGTATTACCAATTTATTCTCAATCCTTCATCTAAATTAAAATTTTTTAATCCATCTATTCTATGATTGTTATAGATTTAATTTATAATTTGGCAATATTGATTGCCATTAGTATTTTAGCAGGTTTCATCGACAAAAGATGGAACAGAAAAACAATAACAGGACAAGTTATTCAAGGTGTTTTGTTCGGTATTACAGCTATTATCGGAATGATGCAACCATTTGTAATGGCTGAAGGAATCATTTTCGATGGACGTTCAGTTATATTAAGTCTTTGTTCCTTATTTTTTGGACCATTATCAGGAATTTTATCAGCATGTATTGCAATTGCTTACAGAATTTATTTAGGTGGAGGTGGTGCATTAACAGGCGTTTCTGTTATTACAGCATCATCAATCATTGGATTAATTTATTTTCAATTAAGGAAAAAAAGATCAATACCCATTAATTCGCTAAATCTATTAATTTTTGGATTAACAGTTCATATTGTAATGATACTTTTAATGTTTACATTGCCTTCAAAAATGCAATTTATTACATTAAAAATCATTAGTTTAACTGTATTAATTGCTTATCCGCTTGCAACTATTCTCATTGGAAAAATTCTTAAAGACCAAGAAGACAACCAAAGAATGATAGATGAAATTAAAAAAAGTGAAGAGAACTACAGACTACTTATAGAAAATCAATCTGATTTGATTGTAAAAGTAAATCATGAAGGATATTTTACTTTTGTTAGTCAAAGTTATTGCAACACTTTCGGTAAATCTGAAGAAGAACTAATTGGGTGCAAGTTTTTACCTTTGGTTCATAAAGAAGACCAAGAAGCCACAATGAAAGAAATGGAAAAACTATACAAACCCCCTTATCAATGCTACATAGAACAAAGAGCCCTTACAAAAGAGGGTTGGTGTTGGTATGGCTGGGCAGACAAAGCCATTGTTGACAAAAAAGGGAATATTATTGAAATTATTGGAGTTGGCCGTAATATTAATGAGAAGAAAGAATATGAATATAAAATAAAAAATTTAAATGCTGAACTAGAAGAAAAAGTAAAAGAAAGAACATTCCAACTTGAAGATGCTAACAAAGAACTTGAAGCATTTACTTATTCCGTTTCACATGATTTGAGAGCACCTCTCAGAGCTATTGATGGATTTACAAAAATAATTCAAGAAGATTATTATGCAAATTTTGATGAAGAAGGAAAAAGAATATTAAATGTTATCAGAAAAAATACCAATAAAATGGACAATCTGATTAATGATTTGCTACTTTTGTCGAAAACTAGCAGGGCAAATTTAAGATTATCTATAATTAATGTTGAAAAACTAGTTCAAAATATCTATGATGAAATTGCTGACAACAAAACCAAAGAAGAGTTTACAATTTTGATAAAAGAAATGCCAACTATTGAAGCTGACATTAATTTGATAAGACAAGTTTTTTTAAATTTAATATCTAATGCTATAAAATATTCAAGCTTAAGTAAAATGAAATCAATTGAAATTGGGGGTTATTATAAGGGAAATCAAAACACTTTTTATATCAAAGATAAAGGTGTTGGGTTCAACCCCAAATATATAAGTAAATTATTTGGTGTTTTTCAACGATTACACCATTCCAGAGATTTTGAAGGAACTGGCGTTGGACTAGCAATTGTGAAAAGAATAATAAATAAACACGGAGGAAATGTATGGGCAGAAGGTGAAGAAAACGAAGGCGCTACCTTTTGGTTTTCAATACCTACAAGAAGGTAAAACCTATATTTAAGCCTAGTTATCAATTAATAATTCCCTAAATTCTTTTTGTGTTTTTAAATATTTAAGTCTTTTTTCCATCAATTCTAAAACCCCGGGAATTTGCTGATTATATGTTTGATTAAGAGAATTTTCAAAAGATTTCCCCTGGTAATAAAAATAAGGATCATTTTTTATATAAGGCATAATTTGATTATGCAACTTTTTTGCATTTTTTTCAAATGCCTTACTTAATATTTCATTTTTCAACAATGTAATATAATGATTTACATATAATTGTTTATATTCAGGCACTAAAAACAATTTTGAAATCAATGGACGATAAATATTTGTTTCGCATGAAAAAACTGGAAATTCTGACAATTTTTTTGCATCATAAAAATGGCTAAACCCACCAAAACACATATTCATATCCCACATTATCGGATGAAATATTTTATTAGTATCCTGAATCATATAATAATTTCGACCAGACCAATTATAACTATCCAGGTTTACAAACAAATTATTAAAAGCCAGCATCCACATAACTTTATCAATATCAAGAAACTTATCAATCTGATGAAAATATTTTGTTGTATCATTTGAGTTGTACCACAAAGTCATCATCAAATTCAATAATTCATTCCAGCCATAATTCGATTGTAACTCATAATTATTTGCATAACAATTGGAATCGAGTGTAAAACCAATTGTCAGTCCATCACTTACTTCAACATTACAATTATTTGGTTTTGAATTTCTTTTTGTATTTTCACATTTAAAAATTGCTCCTTTTTTATATGAATAATATTTCTTAATAAGCTTTTTGTTAACGACTTCTACATTTGAATAAAGACCTATAATACTATCATTTATAAACAATTGTACAAAGCAAGCTTTTGGAGAAGGGATATACTTCCCAATAATTCCAAAAGCCAAAACTTCACGAATAGCACTTGGATCCATAAAAACATTAGACAACTTAATGGTTTGATAACCATATATGTTTTGTTTTTTTATCTTGTAATCCAATTTAATATTTAATGGATTTTTTACATACTTAGAATTATACGAAGAATTCCCTTTAAATTTAACGCCAACACTATCATATTCAACACCATCAACAACTAATTTAGCTAATACCCTTTGATCAGAATTCTTCTTTTTATAAGACTCTAATTTTTGCCGCCAATTTTTCTCATAAAAATTAAGTTTAAAATCTCTAAGTCTTTCAACATCAAACAAATCTTGCGAAAACAAAACATTTTGAAAAAACAGAAGAAAAACTATTAATTTTAACTTAAGAAACATATGTTATTTTTCGAGAATTAAAGTATCATTCAAAAGTTTATAACTATCAGAAGCCAAAAAATTATCATAATTATCATATCCTGATTTTGGAATTTTTATTTTGTATTCTTTTTTAGATTTATTGATTAACTGCTTATTACGCAACCAAGGATTAAAATCTTTCAAAACCTTATAGGTAATTCCGTTTTCTATGGCAAAACTAACCAGATTTGTAATTGAAGAATCAACAGTTACTATTCGATACGGAATAGGTGGATACAAATCTTTTAAACGAAGGTAATATCCGTATTTAACCGGCTGTGTATAAATAAGCTTAAGTGCCAGAATACGATAAACATATCTAGATGTTTCATCATTGAGGTATAAATCGTAGTATGAATTTACGTTTTGAGTTTCAAGCGAACGTTTTACACCACCTTCTCCCATATTGTAGGCTGCAGCAGCTAAAGTCCAATTATTAAAAATACCATAAGTGGCTTTTAAAAATTTGCAAGCAGCATTTGTAGCCTTTTCTAAATCATAGCGTTCGTCAACTTCTTCGGTAATTTCTAATCCATAACGTTGTCCGGTTGGCTTAATAAACTGCCAAAATCCCGCAGCATTGGCAGGAGATACTACATTCAGAAAACCACTTTCGATTAATGCAAGATATTTAAAATCATCAGGTAAACCGTTTTGTTTTAAAATAGGTTCAATTACTGGAAACCAACGATATGCTCGTTTCAACATCAACATGGTATTTGATTGCCAATAAGTATTGGTAAGCAATTCACGCTCGAGCGATTCGCGCACATAATACATCTTTAACGGGACTTCTTCATCACAAAAAGACAATTTTGGAGGAACTTCTGCTGTAAAGATTTTATAATTAATCTGAAAAGCCTTGCGATAGTCTTCATCAGAATTTTTTTTAGATTGTGTAGAAAAGATTAAGTATTTACCTGTAATTAAAACAACTACGGTAAACAAAACACTAAAAAGTAAACGTTTTAAATTCATAAAATTGAAGTATGAAATAGTAAGTATAGGTTTAACGTTTAAAAAGGATAGTTATTATATGAAAAATAAAAAAACCGAAAATATTTATTCAAATTTCCGGTTTTTATTTATCCTCTTAAATCACTTACTGAAACTGACTTACAAAATCCTTAAACAAAGGAGAAACTTTATCTTTTTCTGATAAATTCGGATTCTCAATATTCCATTTGATATTCAAATCAGAATCGCACCAGAGTATTGAACCTTCAGAAGCTTTGTTATAGGTATTTGTACATTTATAAGAAAAAATAGTATCATCTTCCAATGTTACAAAACCATGAGCAAAACCTGGTGGAATCCAAAGCATGGTTTTGTTTATTTCGTTAAGTTCTAAAGCTACATGCTTCCCGTAAGTTGCTGAATTTTTGCGTATATCTACTGCCACATCCATTACAGATCCTTTTATAACTCTTACCAATTTGCCCTGTGCAAATGGTGGATTTTGAAAATGCAATCCTCTTAAAACTCCTTTTTGTGATTTTGATTCATTATCCTGAACAAAATTCAAATCTAAACCTGCATCAATAAACTTTTGCTGACTAAAAGATTCGAAGAAATATCCTCTGTCGTCACGAAATACCTGAGGTTGTATTATTAATAAATCGGCAATTGCTGTTTTTATGATTTCCATATTTTGATTAATTAATTGATTAAAAGAATAACTGAGTAATTGAATTTTTAATATCAATTACTCAGTTTATCAATTATTATAAATGAATAACTTCGTCGTATGCAGCAGCTACTGCTTCCATCACAGCTTCCGACATAGTTGGATGAGGATGAACTGCATCCAGTATTTCGCGGGCTGTTGTTTCTAATTTACGGGCTACTACTGCTTCTGCAATCATTTCAGTTACATTATCACCTATCATATGACAACCTATCCATTCGCCGTATTTGGCATCAAATATTACTTTTACAAAACCATCTTTACTTCCTGCAGCACTTGCTTTGCCAGAAGCTGAATATGGGAATTTCCCTACTTTTATTTCGTAACCAGCCTCTGTTGCTTGTTTCTCAGTCATGCCAACTGAAGCAATTTCAGGGTTTGTATAAGTACAACCGGGAATATTACCGTAATCCATTGGTTGTGGATGATGTCCGGCAATTTTTTCCACACAAATAATTCCTTCATGTGATGCAACATGTGCCAATGCTGGTCCATGAACGATATCGCCAATGGCATAATAACCATCAACATTGGTACGATAAAAATCATCAACATTTACTTTGCCCTTTTCGAAAGCAATACCTGTTTCTTCCAAACCAATACCTTCAAGATTAGTAGCAATTCCTACAGCAGAAAGTACAACTTCAGCTTCAACTACTACTTCTCCTTTTTTTGTTTTTATGGTAACTTTACACAAATCGCCTGTAGTGTCAACACTTTCAACAGTTGATTCGGTCATAACCTTCATTTTTTGTTTTTTGAAAGATCTTTCGAGTTGTTTTGAAATTTCTTCGTCTTCCACAGGAACAATATTAGGCATAAACTCTACCAAAGTAACTTGCGTTCCTATAGAATTATAGAAATATGCAAATTCGGAACCGATAGCACCAGAGCCAACCACAACCATTGATTTGGGTTGATATGGCAATGTCATAGCTTCGCGGTAACCGATTATTTTTTTCCCATCTTGTTTCAGATTTGGCAATTCACGTGAACGTGCGCCAGTCGCAATAAGAATATGATTGGCTGCATATTCAGTAATTTTACCATCAGCATCAGTAACATCTACTTTTTTACCCGGTTTTATTTTACCAAAACCGTTTATAATTTCAATATTATTTTTTTTGAAAAGGAATTGAATTCCTTTGCTCATTCCTTCGGCAACTCCCCTGCTGCGTTTTACAATGGCTTCGAAATCGGCTTTAATTTCACCTTCAATTTTAATACCATAATCGGCTGCATGCGATGTATAATTATAAACTTGTGCACTTTTAAGTAATGCTTTTGTTGGGATACATCCCCAATTTAAACAGATTCCGCCTAACTCGGCACGTTCTACAACCGCAGTCTTCAATCCTAACTGAGATGCTCTGATAGCAGCTACATATCCGCCTGGACCACTGCCAATAACTATTAAATCGTAGTTCATATTGTTGCTTAATATTTATTAATCGATATTTAAAAAAATTAAAAAACTTAATTGAAAAAAGTACAAATAAGTAAATGAGATACTTCAATCAATTATAGTGATAAAGATAGAATTTTCTTTTGCGAAATTATTAAAAATAATCCAAAGTTTATTGCTTTTGAAATAAAAAAATATAATTTTGCCAATTAAAAATTATCATTTTTAAAAACAACAAAAAAACATTTAAAGTTCAATTTAATAAACAAATATAATAATCACACGATATGAAAAAATTTGATCCAGCAAGTAATGTACAAGATTTAATGCAATTCGGCGAATTTGGAGATGTAAATCCATCAATTACGGATTCAGCAACTTATACATTTTTAGAAGCTAAATCGATGGTAGATACTTTTCACGGTGAAACAGAAGGTTGTTTTCTGTATTCACGTCATTGGAATCCTAGTAATAAATATCTTGCAGATGCATTAGCTGCAATGGAAGGCACCGAAGCGGCATGGGTTACTGCATCGGGAATGGGTGCTATAACTTCTGCTATTTTACAATTGGTTAATACGGGTGACCACATTGTTTCTAGTATTACAACTTATGGCGGCACTTATGCTTTCTTTAAAAACTATTTACCTAAATTCAATATTGAAGTAACTTTTGTTGATATTACAAATTTGGATGAAGTAAAAAAAGCAATGCGTACGAACACAAAAGTTATTTATACAGAAACCATGACAAATCCGATGCTTAATATCTCTGATTTGCCTGCTTTATCAGAAATAGCTGAAAGTTTTGGTGCAAAGCTTATGGTTGACAATACTTTTACACCAATGATTGTAACTCCTTCTAAACACGGAGCTCATGTTGTTGTATATAGTATGACAAAATTTATTAATGGCAAAAATGATTGTGTAGCCGGTGCTATTTGTGGTAGTTTTGAATATATTAATTCGTTGGCAGACGTTAATAGCGGTACAGCCATGCTTTTAGGTCCTGTTTTGGATCCTTTGCGTTCATCAAGTATTCTGAAAAATATGCATACTTTACATATCAGAATGAAACAACACAGTAGCAATGCAATGTATCTTGCAAAAAAATTCAAAGAAATAGGTTTGACATTTGTTTATCCAGGTATGCCAGAGAGCAAAGGACATGATATTTTAAACAAAATTATGAATCCTGAATTTGGCTATGGCGGTATGATTGCTATAGATATGAAAACTGCCCAAAGAGCATCAAATTTAATGGAAATGATGCAAAACGAAGGCGTAGGTTACCTTGCTGTAAGTTTGGGATATTTCAAAACTTTATTTAGCAATTCAGGAAAAAGTACCTCATCTGAAGTCCCAGAAGAAACTCAAAAAGAAATGGGTATGAGCGAAGGCTTGGTTCGTTTTTCAGTTGGTTTGGACAACGATATCGAACGTACTTTTGAGAAAATTCACTATTGCTTAAAAGAGCTTAATTATGTTTAATTTTATCCATAATTAAATTTGTTAATAATTTTATATTTGCCCACCATTTCAGCAATGATTTGGTGGGTTTTTTATAACAAACATACGGTTTATCTGTTTTATTTAATAAAAAATTGTGTTTATGATTACAAAAGAAGTTTTTGATTTTCTGAAAGAACTAAAAGAAAATAATACCCGCGATTGGTTTACAGCCAATAAGAAAACCTACGAACAACAAAAGAAGATGGTTGAAGCATTAATAACGAAACTAATTGAGGGTGTGCATAGTTTTGATAACGAAATTATTGGGATTTCATATAAAGACTGCATGTTCAGGATAAATAGAGATGTAAGGTTTTCGTTAGACAAATCGCCCTACAAAACCAATTTTGGGGGTTTTATTGCCAAAGGTGGACGCAATGCCATGAATGCAGGTTATTATCTGCATATTGAGCCAGGTTCGTCGTTTATAGGTGGCGGTATTTATATGCCTCCAGCCGATAAACTAAAATTGGTAAGAAACGAAATATATTTTAATGCAGATGAATTTAAGAAAATACTTGATGATAATAATTTTATTAAATATTTCACCGAAATTTGGGACGATAATAAATTGAAAAATCCACCCAAAGATTTCCCTAAAGACTTTCCTGATATTGATTTATTGAAATTTAAAAATTATACAGTTATACACAACATTGATGACAATAAATTGCTCGATACCGATTTTTACAAATATGTTATAGACGTTTTTAAAGCTATGTATCCATTAAATCGTTTCATAAACAGAGGTATCAGTAATATTTAGATTCAAGGATTATTAAATAATAGTCAGGATTGAAGCTGGAACATCACTGACAGGTGCTGGAATATAATCGACAGGTGCTGAAACGTAATCGACAGCTCCCAGAACACAATCGGCAGCTCCCAGAATACAATTGGCAGCTCCCAGAATACAATCGGCAGATGCAATAATTTATCGTATAGGTAAGATAAAAGAGGATCGACTGCTAAAAATATAAAAAATGACCCTTAAAACCATCATTGGTATTATACTCAAGTGTAGGAAACGGAATTTTAATAAATCCGATTACATCAAATATTTTATCCAAGGTTTTCGACTTGGTTGGAATCCTCGTTAAATCAATATCCAATGACAAATAAAACTGGCGACTACGCGTAAAATCGGGAAGTTGTTTACCTTTATAGGTTTTGGCATTATTAAAAGCACCTGTCATACCATCGGCACCTAAACCCACAGCAATATTAAGCCATTTAGGAAAGTCTGAACTCTTTGGCAAAAACGATGATATATTGCCAGAAAGCCAGTAAGTCCAGCCATTGTAATCTTTCATAATACGTTGCGGAAAATTACTTCCTAATAAATCAGGGCGATATTGAGCATAATCAGTAGGATGAGATGAAAACTTAAAAACTACTCTTTGCTCGTGCCAAGCCAATTGCTGGCTAATAAACATAGCTGAACCCAAAGAATTGGCAATAAAATCTCCAGTAGAAAAACCCCATTCAGCCGAAAAACCATCGAGAATTTCTATAGTTAACAAAAAAGCTGAACCATACAAACCTCCATACCAAATAGCTTTTTTCTCTTTCACTCCCGACCATTTAAGAGCTTCATAACCCACTTTGCCAATATAATAAGAAGCTCCAGCATGACTTATCTTATCCATCTGATTCCATTCGCCATTGTCGTTAAATAAATGGAAACTATTCATCGGATAGTTTTTATACCATAAAGCATAAAGTCCGGTAAGCGAACCCGCAAAAATGGCAGTCTCAGAAATAATAACTGCCTTCAATCGAGCTTTATTAACCGAAGAAGAATCGGTAATAATAGATTGTGAATAAGAATTAAACCCAACAGCAATAAATAATACAAACAAACATATCTGATTCGAAAATTTAGATTTTAAAATATTTATTTTCATACACATATATTTATTAATATTCAACACATTATATTAAACAAACCTAACAGGTTTTAAAAACCTGTTAGGTTTAAACTTTTTGATAAAAAACATAAAGAGCAAAGCACTTTTTACTTAAAAGCTTGAATAATCTTTTTTACTTCTGCAACCTTGCTTTCTAACAAATCAGCATCGTTGGCTTCTGCCAGAAAACGTAAATATGGCTCGGTATTCGATGGGCGTACATTGAACCACCAATCTTTAAACTCTACACGATATCCATCAAAATCATAATAAGCCTCGGGTTTTTCCTGAGTCGAAAAATGATCACGAATAGCATCCATAGCTTCTTGCTTTTGCTCTATTTTAAAATTGATTTCACCTGAATTTGCAAACGTAGAAATATCAGCAATAGCTTCAGAAAGCTTGATCCCTTTTTCTTTAAGTTTACTAACAATACCAAGCACTATCAAACAAGCCATAATTCCCGAATCAGAATAATAAAAATCGCGAAAATAGTAATGACCAGCCAATTCGCCTCCATAAATACCGTCAATTTCGCGAAGCTTCAATGCAGCATAAGCCCTGCCCACTTTCCATGTATGCATTTGGCTGCCAAATTTTCTAACATAATTACCAACGGCTTTCGACGAACGAATATCTTGTAACACATTACCCTTTTCAGCCTTTTCTTCCAGAAAATAATGTGCAAGCAAGCCAATAATTAAATCGGGCGAAATAAATTTACTGTTTTCATCAACAAACATTACCCTATCAGCATCGCCATCAAAAATAACACCAATATCACTTTTGTTTTCTGCAACTAATTTTTGCAGGTCAACAATATTTTCGGGCTCCAACGGATTGGCTTCATGATTAGGAAAAGTACCATCCAATTCATCAAAGATACAAACAGTCTCGCTGCCCAACAAATCTTTAACCAACAATGGAGCCATTCCGTTCGAATAATCAATTGCAATTTTCAAATTAGAAATATCAGTAAGGTACTGACGCTGAAAATCCAAATAAGCATCCTTTACCGAATAATCAATAATCTTTCCTTTTGCAGATGCAATAATAATATCCGAAGACTCCATCATTTTTTTCAGTTCGCCCAAACCTGAATCCAAACCTACAGGCAAAGCATTTGTTCGCGATACTTTTAATCCGTTATACTCTCTCGGATTATGCGAAGCAGTTATCATAACACTGGCATCAAACCCAAATTTGGCAGTAGCCCAATAAACCATCGGAGTAGTTGACAAACCAATATTATAAACATCAGCACCACTATCGTTAATCCCTTTGCACAAATATTCATAAATTTCAGGAGACGATTCTCTCACATCTCTACCTACCAGAACTTTATTGGCTTTTAATAAAGCCGGCAAAAAATATCCAATTTTATAAACATCACTTTTATCGAAATCTTTATTATATACACCACGTACATCATATGCTTTAAATGCTTTCATATGTAACTATTTTGTAAAGTTTTTAAGAGCTTCCAGATATTTGGCTTTATTTGATGAAAAAGTATTATCGGCAGTTGCACCCATTGCTCTGTATTCTTCGGTAGGGCATTTAGCCACTTTACGCAATATACGAATATCTTTCTGCGAATAAACCTCTTCGGTTTCACCATAAATAAACAAAATACCTGCAATACTTTTACCTCTTTCAGCAACAGCATATTCTGGTTCAAGCATGTATTTATCAAAAGCCAACGGAATCATTACTTCCTGATTTTTGCTGTCTTTCATTTTCTTCTGAACACTTTCCAAAGTATTATAAGGAGAATCGGCAATAATTTTATTCACCTCGGTTCTGTTGCAACCCACTCCAATAGACAAACCCGCACCCATGCCCTGTCCATACAAATCCAATTGACGGAATTTTGAATAATATTTACGGGTATAATCAATCACAGCATTCAGATCTTTTTCAAACTGAGCATACATATAAAAATTATTGTTTATTTTAAACTCACTGCTTTCGCCATATCCACGATAATCGTAACAAATTACATTATAACCCAATGTCAAAAACTGACTGGCCATCTCAATATATTTCGACATATTTCCATCGCCATTACCGCTAAGTATAATCACTTTTTTCGAATCAGAGGGCGACTTATAAAACCAGGCTGCTAACTGCATATTGTCTTTGGTAGGGATTGTAATTTTTTCGTAAGCCAATCCAAATTCATCGGGCATCACTTTATATTGTCTCTCAGGATTTAGAGCAAATAAAGATGAAGTCAGAAACAAAACTGCTATTATTAAAATGTATTTTTTCATTGTTTATTTATTAAATGATTAATTCTTACAATAATTTTTAGAAACGTAATTTAATATAAAATGTTTTAGAAAATTTTTCTTTGATTTAATGCTTTTTGGTATTTGCGGGCATTTTCAAGATGGTCAGTAATGTTTTTTGCAAAATTATGATATCCCGAAAAATCTTCTTTGGCACAAAAATACAGATAATCAGTTTTCTTATTTGCCAAAACTGCATCAATAGAAGAAATAGAAGGAATACAAATTGGTCCAGGAGGAATACCTGCATATTTGTATGTATTATAAGGTGAATCAAAACTCAAATGTTTATTTAAAACACGTTTGATTGTAAAATCGCCAATAGCATATTTTACGGTAGGATCAGCTTGCAAAAGCATTCCTTTTCTAACCCTATTAATGTAAACACTAGCAACAGTTGGTCGTTCATCTTTTTTGTTGGTTTCTTCTTCAACAATAGATGCAATTATGGCAACTTCTTTGCGGCTTAGTCCGGCAGTATAAGCTTTAGCGTCCCTGTCTTCATTCCAGAATTTATCATACTCCTCTTTCATTCGTTCCATCAATAAATCGGGAGAAGTATTCCACCAAATTTTATAAGTATTCGGAATAAAAAGCAAACGAACATCATCAGGAGTTGTATTATATTTTGCCAATAACTGTGGATTTCTGAAAAACGTAATCAAACTCAAACTATCCGCTTCTATTTGTTTACCGAGTTTACCTGCAAGCTGCTCATTAGTCCTTATATTGTTAAAAACCAGATTTACCGCATCCTGATTTCCTGACCGAAGCAAATTAATAATTTGATTATTGTTCATTCCGGCTTTCAGCAAATATTTACCCGGCTTAACCTTATTTGAATATCCTTTCTTTTGTGCTAGCCATTCAAACGAAGAATTGTCTTTAAGAAGTTTACCCGCGTCAAGAGTTTTTAAAACATCATTAAAATCATGGTTAGTATAAATATATAAATATGCCTTTTCTTTAGCAACATTCGCTGAAAAAATCTTTTGATAAAACACAAAAGAAATCATAACGCCAGCAATAAAGAGTAGAAAAATACCCCAAATTAGTTTTTTTTTGTTTTTCTGCATTATTGATTAATTTTGCTGCAAATTTAATAAAAACTTGCGATAACAAACATCATAAGCGAAAGAACAGTTTTTACTTTAACAACAGCAAATCTAAAGAACAATAAAACAACTACTTAATTAAATGCTTTGTTTTAAAAAATTAAAATTGTTGTTATATATATTTAAAGGTATAAATTTATACTAGAATAATCTTTTTTAATACCTAAATCTGCAAATTGTATTGTATTATACACAAATCCAACTTATTAATTTAAAAGATATATTACACAAATTTTATAAATGAAACTAGTCTATAAAGGTGTTTGTCATCATATAATCAAATAATATATTGATGATTTTAAACCTAACAGGTTTTAAAAACCTGTTAGGTTTAGTATTAGATAAGCAAACTAATAAATTCATTTATAATTTTCGAAGAAAGATCAAAACTTAAATTTAAATTTAAATAAAAAAAAGGCTAAGAGCAAAATATAAAAAAAAAGCAATATCAAAATAATACACAATTATATCAACCTGTATTTCAATATATTAAACAAATCACAATTTAGATTTCATATAAATAACCAAAAAGATAACATTTATTTAACTTGAAAATAATTTTTTAATGAAAAAAATATATATCTTTACGTGTTAATTTAATTGAATAATATAAATTAATTTAATAATTTAATACACAAACAATTATGGGAAAATTATGTAAGAATTTGCCACCCTAAAATTTAGTTTTTTTAGGACAGTTTTCGGTTTTTTAACAAAAAACCACTATTTATTATTTATAAACAAAAATTTTTTAGTATTAATTAAATTTATAATTTTATGAAAAAACTATGGACGTTTTTTATTATTATGGTTGTAATATCAACCAATTTAATCGGACAGGTTGTTGAAATTGGAACAGGCACATCTGCTTCATATTATTATGGTCCTATGTATAGATCAAGTGCTGGAAGTAGTTTTGACTATAGTAGGCATTCTATGTTGTATACCGCAGCTGATATGGCTTCAATACCTGCAGGATCATTGATTACTCAAATAGCATTTTATAAAAATGATGCTTTTGCAACGGTTGGTGGTGCTGTTTTTAATATTTATATGAAAAATGCAGCTGGTACTACCTCTCTAACTACAGGAACAACCTGGGGTACTGCTAATACCGGTACTACTATGGTTTATTCCACAGCTAGTCAAGCCATTGCAGCTACAACTGGCTGGATTTCCTTTACCTTATCTACTCCGTTTTTATACGATGGAACAGGTATTCAGGTATTAACTGACTGGAATATTTCTGCAGTTTCTGGTAGTCCAACAACAGGTGCTTTTAACTGGAGATATACTCCAACTACACTTAACACAGTTATAGGTTATGCAAACAGTGCGGTATTAAGTAATGCTACTTCGCTAACAACATCTTCATATGGTGGCGTAAACAGACCAAATATTCAGATTACCTATACAGGTGCTGCTCCTTGCGCAGGCGAACCAATGCCCGGCAATACGTTAGCATCAGTTGCTTCAACATGTGTTGGGAATACATTTTCACTTTCGCTTCAAAATTCTACTTCAGGAACAGGTGTTAGTTTTCAATGGCAATCTTCATTAAACAATTCAACATGGACAGATATTGTTGGTGCAACTTATCCAAGTTACTCAACTACTCAGACAGTAAATACATGGTATCGTTGTAATGTAACTTGCTCAGGAGTTACAGGTACTTCTACTCCCACACAAGTTACGATGAATGCTCCTATGTCATGCTACTGTCCATCTATTGCTACAATTGGTGGTGATGAAGAAATTTTTAGTGTAACCGTTAATGGAGCAACCAATGCATATAACTGTACAACAGTTGCACCAGGACCTGGTTCAGTATTAAATCGATACTCTAACTTTTTCCCATTAGGTTCATTAACAACTTTATCTCAAGGAACAACAGTTAATTTTACTATTTTAGAGGACGAATGTGATGGAGCAACTTATTATAGTAATGGTTGTGCCATCTGGATTGACTGGAATCAAAACGGAAGTTTTGCAGACGTAGGCGAACAAGTTTATGTGGAAGCAACCACTACTGTAAGCCCACGTACTATTTCAGGTAGTTTTTCAGTACCTTTAACAGCACTTACCGGACAAACCGGGATGAGAATAATTGTTTCTGAAGGAAGTTCCGGAGCTTCATTAACTCCATGTATGTCTTACAGTTACGGAGAAACTGAAGACTATATTATTACTGTTGGAGCTCAACCAACTTGTTTACCTCCAGCAAATTTAACTGCAACCAATGTTACCGGTTTTGCAGCAAAATTAGGCTGGACAGAAATGGGTAGTTCAGGTTCATGGGAATTGGAATATGGTCCACAAGGATTTACACAAGGTACAGGAACTATTGTATCAATAAATACCAATAATTTTTATCAATTAAATGGATTAACTCCATCTACAAATTATGCATTCTATGTAAGAAGCAATTGCGATGCAAACGGATACTCAACATGGTCTGGACCGAAAACATTCTCTACAACTGTTGCTTGTCCTGCTCCTACTGCTTTATTAGCTTATAATATTACAACTTCTGGTGCCAGAGTTCAATACAACAGTATGGGTAACTTATTTAAAATTGAATATGGTTTATTTGGTTTTACACAAGGAACAGGTACTGTAATTACAAATGTAACTGATACAGCTTATAACTTAACCGGCTTAACTCACTCAAGCAGATATTCTTATTATGTTCAACAAGATTGTGATGTAAACGGAACAAGTACTTGGGCAGGTCCTTATAGTTTCTATACTTTATGTGATGTAGTTTCTACTTTCCCGTTTAGCGAAACATTTGTTGGCGCTGTTCTTCCTCCAACTATTTGCTGGAATCTTTATACAGATACTTTAGCTGTAACTTGTACACCTGTTGCCGGAGGTAGCTGGGGTATTGACGATTACTTAAATGTAACTACAACTACAAATAAATCAGCAAAAATGAATATTTGGAGTACAAACAATACGGGTTGGTTAGTAACACCTCAATTTAATTTGGGAACTGGAAGTGTAAATTACACTTTAGATTTTGACCTTGGTCTTACAGCTTATGGCTCTACAGCAGTTCCTGGATTGACAGGTACAGATGATAAATTTGCAGTTGTAATTTCTACTGATGGTGGTTTAACATGGTCATCAGCAAATACACTCAGATTATGGGATAATGCAGGTTCTCCTTATATTTACAACAACATTTCTAATACTGGTGAACATATCTCATTAAGTTTAGCTGGATATACAGGTGTTGTTAGAATTGCATTCTACGGAGAATCTTTATTATCAAATGCTGATAATGATTTATTTGTTGATAATGTAAAAATATTACCTCCATCAACTTGTCCTACACCAACTACTTTAGGATCTACTGCAGTAACTGCATTCCAAGCTACAGCAAAATGGGCAGGAACTACTAATGCGAATGTTCAATATGGTTTACAAGGGTTTACTTTAGGAAGTGGAACTATTGTTCCTGTTGTTGCTGACACATTTAAAGTAATTACAGGATTAAATCCATCTGCTAACTATAGTTTCTATGTACAAAAAGATTGCGGTGGTGGTGACTTAAGTTTCTGGGAAGGTCCAGTAAACTTTACAACTACATCTGCTAATGTTACTACTCCATCTCCAGCTAACTTTGCAACCAATATTCAGATAAATAACGACTCATTAAAATGGGCTGCTATGCCAGGTGTATTAGGTTACAGAATTAATGTAGGTACTACTTCAGGTGGAAAAGATTTGGTTGACAGTGTATTGTGTACAAGTAATAACTATGTTCACCCAACTACATGGAATTTTAATCAATCTGTTTACTGGAAAGTGTTTACTGTATATCAATCAGGTTTAGTTGAAGCTGCTTCTTCAGGTTCTTCATTCTCATTTACTACAACTAATGGAAATGTAATTACACCTTCACCAGCTAATTTTGCCACAGGTATTCAGGTTAACAAAGATACTTTAGCATGGGCTCCTATTGTTGGTGCAACCGGCTACAGAATTAATATCGGAACTACTTCTGGTGGTAAGGAATTACTAGATAGTGCATATACAGCTACTAACTTCTATAAATATTTAGGAGGTAATTTTAATTTCAATCAAACTATTTACTGGAAAGTATTTACAGTTTTGAGTAATGGTGGAATTGAAACAGCTACTACCGGATCTTCATTCTCTTTTACAACTACAAACGGTAAAGTTACTAATCCAGTACCTGCTAACAACGCAGCAGGAATTGCAAAAACTGCTACTATTTTAAATTGGGATGATGTAATCGGAAGTTTGGGATACTACATATTAGTTGGTTCTACTTCAGGTGGCAGAGATGTTGTTGACAGTGTTTATTGTGCTAGCAGCGAATTTACCGCTCCTGCAGATTGGAATGCTGGTACAGTTTATTTCTGGAGAGTTTATACAGAAATTCCTACAGGTTCAGTTCAAGGCGATGTTTGGAAATTTACAACACAATGCGATCCTTATTCAGTATACCCATATGTTGAAGATTTTACAAACTGGTTAACATGTTGGAATTTAACAGGTGGTACTTTTAATTGGACTCAAGCTGGAACAGCACCAAATAATTATGCTAAAGCAAATTTCTGGAGTCAAACATCAGGTAATACTGATTTTATGACAAGTCCAGTATTTAATTTCAGTGCAATGAATCAACCTGCATTAAAATTCAAATGGTCACATCTTTATGATGCATCATACCCATTAGATTCGTTAGCTATCAATGTTTCTACAGACAATGGAGCTACATGGAATAATGTATGGGGCAAAGGAGCAGCAAATCTAAATTCAAATGATGGAGCAGCAAATACAGCTCCTGGAACATTTGTATTAGATTCAGCTGATTTAGCTTCATTTGCAGGAAGTAATGCAGTTATTATCAGATTCCAGGCTCATTCTGGATATGGTCCTGACTTATTTATTGATTCAGTGATGGTTTATGATAAAGTAACTACCAAATCATTAAACTTAACTTTATTCTTAGAAGGATTATATAATGGAACCGGAATGAATGAAGCATATGATGATTTAGGTTCACATTGGGGTGCTGGAATAGCAGATCAAATCACAGTTGAATTACGCAATTCTACAGTTCCATCTATTGTTGAAGCAACATATACTGGTCAAAATTTAAGCACAACAGGATTATGTACAGTAACAGTTCCTGGTGGTTTAGCAGATTCTTACTATGTTGTAATTAAACACAGAAACAGTGTATCAACTTGGAGTGCTTTACCATTATCATTTAGCAGTTCTACAATTTCTTACGACTTTACTGTTGCATCATCAGATCCTCTATTAATCAACAATGCTTATGGCGATAATTTAATTCAAGTTGCTCCAGGAGTATTTGCAATTTATGTTGGTGATGTAAATCAAGATGGTTTGGTTGATGGTTCTGATATGTCTGATACTGAAACCGAAAACAACAACTTTACAATTGGTTATGTAGTAACTGATGTAAATGGCGATGGTTTGGTTGATGGTTCTGATATGTCAATAGTTGAAACAGCTAATAATAATTTTGTATCTGAAATTCAACCGTAAATAATTAACTAAATGTTGGGGTAGCTAAAACTACTCCAACATTTATTACATAATAAATAATTAAATAATTAAATAAATATTAATTAAATTTTAAATCTATGAAAAAAGTAATTAGTCTTTTTTTGCTAATGTTTATATTAGCTATGAATGTAGCGTTTGCCGATGTGCATCCAAACAATGCAACTTGGCCAACCTATAGAATGATGATTAAAAATGAAACACAAGTATCACCTACTGTGTTCTCATTTGAAATTTGGGCAAGTACCGTTTCTGACGTTGCGTTTGTGCTTGACTATGTACAAGCTGGTATCACTTATAATGGTAATATCAGAAATGGTGGTACGATAACAGCAACTTTGGATTACACAGGTTCTGTATTACCTGCTGATTTAAGACAAAATGCTTCTGGACCAGCAACTGGTGTAGCAGGATCTTATATCATCAGTAATACAAATCATTGTTTTAGACTTGCAGGAAAAAATGGTTCTTCAACCGTACCTTTTACATCTGGAGATCCTGCGGTATTGTTAGTTAAAGTTATTTTTACTAATACTGTAGCTTTTACCGCGTCATCTACTCCAAATTTAACTTGGAACTTTCCAAATACTCCTTATCCTACTAAAATGTTTGCAGTTGGTGTAACAGGGGGAAATGTAACTCTTCCAAACAATAATGCAACTGTATTAGGTTGGCATACAATCACAAATCCTACTTTTACTTTAAATGCTCCAAGTGGACCTGCTGTATATGCAATTAGTGGAGGTGGATCTTATTGCGCAGGAACTGCTGCTAATGGAACAGTTACTTTAGCTAATTCTGAAGCAGCATATTCTTATCAATTATACAAAGATGCAGTTGCAGAAGGTACTCCAGTAGTTGGAACCGGCGCTGCATTGGTATGGAATAATTTAACTGCTGGTGTTTATACAGTAAAAGCAACAGATGCTTTAACTACTGCTATGACAGGTAGTGTAACTGTTACTGCAACAGCTTTACCAGCAACTCCAATTGTAAACGTTGTTGACAATTGTGATGGTACTTCAACATTAACAATTGCAAATCCAGAAGTTGGTGCAACATTTGCATGGACAGGTGGTTTAACAGGTAATCCTGCTAATGCTAATGCTAGCGGTACTTTTACTGTTACTCAAACATTAGGTTGTACATCTTTGGCAAGTGCTGATGCAATTGCTGCACCAAAAACAACTCCAGCTACTCCAGTTGTAACTGTTTTGGATAATTGCGGTAACTCTGATTTATCAACTACTGCTACTGGTACTTTATTATGGTCAACTGGTGCTTCTACTTCAGCTATCAATGTTTTAGTAGGTGGAACTTATACTGTAACTGCAACTGAAAACGGTTGTACAAGTGCTGCTGGTTCTGGCGTTGCTGCTCCTATTGCAACTCCTGCTACTCCAGTTGTAACTGTTTTGGATAATTGCGGTAACTCTGATTTATCAACTACTGCTACTGGTACTTTATTATG
>CAZWRD010000024.1:0-29062 GCA_964636105.1 uncultured Bacteroides sp. | reverse complement strand
TATTTTCGATTCGATTCTGTACATCCGTAAGTATTTTATAATATGATTGTTTAGTCTGATTTCCAATGCATAATTGATGTTGGAAATTATGTAAAATTATAAACATCAAAACAATGAAAAAGTTTAGATGATCCAAAATGAAGTTAAATGAATTTGAATTAAATAATTTTTAATGAATTTGGAAAATTTAAAGCTATAATTTTAATATTTTTAATTCTAATTTTATTGCAAAGAATTTAAACCGAAACGAAAGCGAATAGACCAATTTGCTTTACTTTTGAAAATATAACAAATTTCTGATAGGTATTATATCATAAAGGTATAAATTAGTTTATAAATCATTGTTTAAAACGAATAGTTTATTAATTTTACACTAAAAATATATTATAATGAAAATTTTGCCAGTAGAGTTAATCAGAGAAGCAGATAAATATACAATTGCCAATGAGCCAATTGATTCTGTTGATTTAATGGAAAGAGCTGCAATTTCATGTATTGATTGGATTACAGAAAAATATGGTAATTCTGCAGAACTTTGTATTTTTTGTGGATGTGGTAATAATGGTGGTGATGGATTAGCTATAGCTCGTTTATGGCAACTAAAGGGAAATGTTGTCAGTGTTTTTGTTTTAAATCATTCAAAAAGAAGATCTCTTGATTTTGAAACAAATTATAAACGATTGAAAGAAATTCAATTTCCTATTAATGAAATAAATACCATTGAAGAATTTCCAAATATTGATGAAAATATAATTATAGTCGATTCTATTTTGGGATCTGGCTTAAATAATAAATTAGATGGTTTAATTAAAGATATTGTCTTTAAAATCAACTCTTTAAAAAATCAAAAAATTGCTATTGATATTCCAACTGGATTATTTGCTGATAAAGCTAATAATCAGGAAGATGTGATATTTAAATCTGATTTTACTTTAAGTTTTGAATTGCCTAAATTGGCTTTCTTATTTCCTATGAATTATCAGTTTGTTGGAAATTGGGTTTTGTTACCTATTAATTTGATAAAAGTATTTATAAATAGTTTGAAGGTTGATAATTATTTGATAAGTAATGATTTAATAAAAATAGTTTACAAAAGTAGATTGAAATATGCTCATAAAGGTAATTACGGACATGCACTAATTATAGCAGGTAGTTACGGAAAGACCGGATCTGCTGTTTTAGCTGCTAAAGCATGTTTGAGAACTGGAGTTGGTTTGCTTACAGTTCATTGTCCGTCAAGTGCTTATAATATTTTGCAACAATCAGTTCCCGAAGCAATGTTTGATTCTGATATAGATAAATTTATTTTTACAGCAAGTAATGAATTTGAGAAATATGATGTTATTGGAATTGGTCCAGGTTTGGGTTTAGCCAAAATAACTCAAAATGCATTTTTTGAATTAATTAAAAATTATAATAAGCCAATGCTTATCGATGCTGATGCAATTAATATTTTAAGTATTAATAAATCTTATATCAAGTATTTGCCCGAAAATAGTATTTTAACACCACATTTTAAGGAATTTGAGAGATTAACACATAAAGTTGAGAATGATTTTGAACGAAATGATTTACAAAGAGAATTTTCTATAAAGAATAAAGTTTATATTGTTTTAAAAGGTGCAAATACAGCAATTACAACACCTCAGGGGGATTGTTTTTTTAATAATAATGGTAATCCAGGAATGGCTACAGCTGGAAGTGGAGATGTCTTAAGTGGAATAATAACATCTTTATTATCACAGAGTTATAATTCATTTGAAGCTTGTGTATTAGGTGTTTTTTTGCATGGTTTGGCTGGGGATATCTATAAAAGTATAATATCAGAAGAATCATTAATAGCAAGTGATCTCATAGATAATTTAGGGAAAGCATTTTCAAGAATAAAATTGCTTTAGTTTTCAAGAGCTTTTAAGTTTTAAGAATTATTGTTTAACTTTGCAAATTAAAAATATTTGAAATGGAAAATTTACTAACATATACTTTATTAATTTCTACTATTTTTCTTAGTGGTTCTGCTATTTTTTTATTTAAGACTGAAAATCCAAGAGTTTTAAAATTAATTTTAGCTTTTAGCGGAGCTTTTTTGTTGTCAATCAGTTTTTTAAATCTAGTGCCAGAGGTTTTTAATGGTAGCTTACAAAAATCAGGACTATTCATTTTAGTTGGTTTTGTATTGCAATTGGTTTTAGAACTGCTAACTAAAGGAATTGAGCATGGACATGGTCATGCGCATGAATGTTGCGAAAAGCATGATCATAGTGTACATTTCCCCAAAGTAGCTCCAATTGGTTTAATGATAGGTATTTGTGTTCATTCATTTTTAGAAGGTATGCCTCTTATTCATGGAGCGGAATGTCATGGACATGAAAACATTCAACACTCTCTTACCATGGGAATTATAATTCATAATATACCCATTTCATTTGTCTTGATGAGTATTTTTATACAATCGGGAATGAGTAAGGTTAAATCTTTTATTTTGCTTGGTATTTTTGCTTTAATGACTCCAGCTGGTTCATTATTAAGTAGTTTGCTTAGCCATGAATTTATTCATGATTTTGAAACTTATTTCAGCATTATTATGGGTATTGTTGTAGGTATCTTTTTACATGTTTCTACTTCTATCTTATTCGAAACCAGTGAAGATCATCAATATAATATCAAAAAATTTGTTACCGTTTTATTGGGTATCGCCATTGCATTTTTAATACCAATGCATTAAAATTCATGAAGTTATCAATTGTTATTGTTAATTATAATGTTGAATATTTTTTAGAGCAATGTCTTCGTTCTGTTGAAATTGCTTGTAAAACTATTGATTCTGAAGTATTTGTTGTTGATAACAATTCTGTTGATGGATCATTAAATATGATTAAGGAAAAATTTCCCCATATACATTTAATTGCTAACAAAGAAAATCTTGGATTTTCAAAAGCAAATAACCAAGCTATCAGATTAGCACAAGGTGATTATTTGTTGTTGTTAAATCCTGATACCGTAGTTGAAAATGATACATTTCACAAAATAATCGATTTTATGGAAACCCATTCTGATGTTGGTGGTTTGGGTGTAAAAATGATAGATGGAAAGGGTAATTTTTTGCCCGAATCTAAGCGAGGATTACCAACTCCGGAAGTTGCTTTTTATAAAATTTTCGGATTGTCAAAAATTTTTCCTAATTCAAAGCGATTTGGTAAATATCATTTAAGTTATCTTGATAATAATCAGATACATGAAATTGAAATTTTAGCTGGAGCTTTTATGTTGATACGTAAGAGTGTATTGGATAAAATTGGATACCTTGATGAAGATTTTTTTATGTATGGCGAAGATATTGATTTGTCATACAGGATTATAAAAGCAGGTTATAAAAATATATATTTCCCCGAAACTCGTATAATTCATTATAAAGGAGAAAGTACTAAAAAAAGCAGTGTAAATTATGTTTTTATTTTTTACAATGCAATGATAATCTTTGCACGAAAGCATTTTACTCAAAAAAATGCAAAACTTTTTTCATCACTAATTAATCTAGCAATTTATTTTAGAGCTTCATTATCAGTACTTAAAAGATTTTTGTCAAGTATTTTCTTACCTGTTTTAGATATTAGTCTTATTTGGATTGGTTTTTATTTTCTGAAAAATTATTGGGCATATTATTTTTTCTCAGTTAGTTATGAATATTATCCTCCAATTTACATTGGGTTTATTGTTCCAATTTATATCTTTTTTTGGTTTATATCTTTTTATCTGGTTGGAGGTTACGAAAGACCTCATAAATTGTTAAAGGTAATTCAAGGTGTTTTTATTGGAACTATTGCTATTTTAGTTGTTTATGCTTTACAAGATATAAATTTCCGTTATTCAAGAGCTTTAATTTTATTGGGTGCAATTTGGAGTACTTTTGCCATGCTTTTTGTTAGGTATTTACTTCATTTTTCAGGTGTTAAAGCTTATAGAATAGGGGAGGACGAAAATAAAAGATTCATTGTTGTTGGTGATACCAATGAAGCTGTTAGAGTTGCAGATTTGCTTAGAAAAACGGATGTAAATATTGGCTTTATTGGATTGGTAAATATTGAAAGCAATCAAGATTCTCCAGATTTCATTGGTGATATTAGTCAAATTAATGATATTATTGATATTTATCACATTGATGAAGTCATTTTTTGTTCTAAAAGTTTATCAGCATCAGAAATTATAAGCTATATGTCTGATTTAAAGTCAAAAACAATAGATTACAAAATTGCTCCACCCGAAAGTTTGTTTTTAATAGGAAGTAATTCAATTAATACTTATAACGACTTGTATGTTATTGATATTAATGCAATTAATAAACCTTCAAATAAGAGAAATAAAAGAATGATAGATTTGTTTTTTAGTTTATTCTTTTTAATTTTTTATCCAGTCTTGTTCATTATTCAAAAAAAACCATTTAGGTTTTTGATAAATATTTTATCTGTAATTTTTTCATTAAAATCATGGGTTGGTTATAATCTTAATTTACAACAAACTAATAAACTTCCTAATCTCAAAAATGGAGTTTTAAATACTTGTGATTTGATAAATTTTACAAAACTAAACTCAGATACAATAAGTAGATTAAATCTTTTGTATTCAAGAGATTATAAGGTAAAAACAGATGTTTTAATTATTTTAAAAAACATAAGAGATTTAGGTAGATAGTTGGCTCTCTTATTGATAAATTTTCATTGTAAAACTAAAGATACTTCCTTTTCCTTCTACACTTTCAACTTTTATTTTGCCACCATGTATTTCAACAAATTCTTTACATAATAGCAAGCCCAAGCCAGTACTTGATTCTCCTTCTGTCCCTAATCTACTACTTTGTTCATCAATTTTAAATATTTTTTTTAGTATATCTTCGTTCATCCCAATACCGTTGTCTTTTATTGATATTTTAATAAATTGAGAATCAATTTTTTCAGAAAAAATGATTATTTTGCCTCCTTTTTTAGTGAATTTTATTGCATTTGATATTAAGTTTCTGGTTATTGAATTAAACATGGGCACATCTGCTTCTATCTCAATATCTTCAGATATTTGATTGATAATTTCAATTCCTTTTATATTTGAAGATTCAAGAAAAATTTCAATATTAAAGTTAATTAGTGAATTTAAACCAATATTTATTGGTTTGAATTCGAATTTACCTTGTTGTATTTTAGACCATTGCAATAAATTTTCGAGTAAGCTAAATAAGTTTTTTGCAGAAGATTGCATGCTTATTGCAATGCGTTGTATTTCTTCTAACGACATCGTTTGAAGCTCTTCTGCCATTATTTCAGTTAGCCCCAAAAATGCATTAAATGGACTTTTTAAATCATGAGCAATTATTGAAAAGAATTTGTCTTTATTTGCATTTAATATTTTTAAATCATTGGCATAAGATTTTAATTTTTCTTCGTGTTTCTTTTGTTCCCTCAAGTCAATTATTATTCCTCTGCAGCCAATAAATTTATTTTCAATAAATTTGGGAGCAGTATTTATTGAAATCGGGAAAATATTTCCATCTTTAGTTTTTCCCAATATTTCAAATTTTATTGAATTTTGAGAATTTATTAATTCATTACAATGTTTATTGAAATCGTCAATGTTTTCTTCTGATAATAATTCTTGTATTTTTAGATTAGAAATAATTTCTTCTAGTTGATAATGAAATAAATTTGCGCCTTTATCATTCATGTAATTAATAACTCCTTCAGTGTCAGTTTCGTAAATTGGTTCTGGTAGCAACTGTACCAAATCTTGGAATGATTGTTTACTTTCTTTTAGTGCAATTTCTATCTTTTTACGTTCTTCAATTTCTTTAACAAGTAAAGTATTATATTTTTTTTGGACTCTTATTCTGATAATAATCATTATAATAATCACAATTGAAATTAAAATAAAGGCAATAAACCACCAAGATTTATAAAAAGCTGATTCTATTGTAATGAATTCTGAATGTGATATTTCACTCCAATCACTAGAATAATTTTTTGCTCTTACAGAAAGCATATATTTGCCTGGATTTAAATCATAGTATGTGATTTTATCAAGCATTTGCTGAGTTGCTGTTCTCCATTGCTTATCTAATCCTTCAAGTTTGTACTGATATTCAATTAAATCTTCGTTATAAAATGAAATGCCTCTGAAATGAAAGTTTATTGTATTATTATTGTAATTAATTGAAGTTTTTTGGGTTAATGAGTATTTTTTACCTTTACTATCTTCAAAAAACAACATTTCTATTTTGGGTGGAAATGTTTTGAATTTATAAAAATTCTTGTCAAAACAACTTAATCCCTTATCTGTGCCAATCCATATTTTCCCTTTTGAATCGCACAAGCCAGCAGATCTATTTGTTTCTCTACCTGATAATCCATTGTTGGGATTGTAAAACGAAATTTTAGATTTTCCATCCCAATAATATACACCATTATTTGAACCTAACCAATAATTCATCTTTTTATCTTGAAAAATAAAGAAAATAGGTGTTTTTATATCAATACCATATTTGTTGAATTTTTTAATTTCCACATTTTCTAATAAAAATAATCCATTCATTGTTCCAACAAATTCTTCACCAGTATTGTTTCGATAATATGTAAATACATTTCTGCTATAAACAGTATCTTCTGATTTGATGTGTTTTACGGTGTTATTATCAATATACCAAAGGCCATTCATGCCTGTAATATAGATACCTTTATTTGGTGCTGCAAAAATTTTTCTGATGTTGTTGTTTAATAGAGAATTATATTTGAATTCTACTAAATTGTCATTTTCTACATAAAATAATTTTCTGTTTGTTCCAACCCATATTTTGCCGTTTTTTTCTTGAAATAAAGCTGTACCATAATTTTTATCAAGAAAATTATACCATTTTATTGAATAATCTTTATTTAATTTACCTATACCTAAATTATTGGCTGTAAACCATATATTACCATCTTTATCTTTAATAATATCTAAAACTCTGGTTAAGTTATTTTTTATTTCAGGAAAATGAATTGATTTAAATTTTCCGTTTTCAAAAATTGACAATTGATTGTTATGTCCTAAAATAAATTTGTCATTTGAAATCTCAACGATAGCTGTAACTTCATTTTCAGGTAATCCATTATATTCAAAATAGTTAGTTATGGTTGTATTGCTTATTTTGTCAATTCCTCTACTATCTGTAAACCAAATATTACTTTCTTTATCAATAAAAATTGAAGAAGCTCCTTTTGAAGAAAAACCATTTTTTTGAGTTAACACTGTAATGGTTTTATTTTCTGTGTTATAAAGGTATTTGTAAAGATTGTTCCCAAAGAAAATATTATTAAATTTATCTATTTCCATATAAGGGAAATTTGATAAAGTTAACACATTGAGTTCTAATTTATCTGCTGCTAATGTGTATTTTTTATTTTGGAAGTACCCTAATTTGTCTTCATTTAGGATCCATAGTTTCTCATTTTTGTTGTTGTAATTTTCAAATTTTGCGGCTAAAATCTCTTTTTTTTCAGGATTTATGATTTCGTTTAAATGCCAATCTAAGATGTTGTTTTGATATGTACAAATACCAATTTTTGTAGAAATATAAAATTTATCATCAATAGCAAATATAGAATTTACAATATTTAAATCGGGCTTATCAGAAAAATTGATTTTCTTAAATTGTTTATTTTTAATAATATATAATCCATTGTAGGTTCCAATACAAAAAACATTTTGATTATTAATGTTTATTATATCGAAACATGTAATTTCATATTTTTGTACTAATGTCGAAAAATTGATGTATTTATGCCATTTATTATCTTTATAAAAAATAATATCTCCTTCACAATTATAAGGTACAGCCCATATTATACCATATTTATCTTTTCTTAATTTTCGATAATGATGATTAAACAAATCTGTTTGTTTTTCAAAATTAGTAAAGCTAAAGCCATCATATTTTGAGATTCCGAAATATGTTGCAAACCACATGTTTCCATCGTTATCTTGGCATGCATCATTTATCATTCTTGTTGGCAAACCATTTTCGAGTGTATAGTTTTTTATAAAAAATTGCTGTGCAATAATTTGATTGCTTGAAAAAAATATCAGAGTAAAAAAAATATTCTTTATTATAGAGTTTTTCATTGATTTTTTATAATTGTACAAAATTAATAAATATTTAAACTTATTATCTAATTTGATTTAGTTTATTGATTAATTTTTCTTTGTTAATAGGTTTTTCAATATAATCATCGCAACCTACTTCTTTCGCTTTGAGTTCGTCTCCGCTCATTGCATATGCAGTAAGTGCGATAATATGAGGTGGATTTGCGTATTTTTTTAATTGCATTGTTGCTTGATAACCATCCATTAATGGCATCTTTAAATCCATGAGAATTAAATTGATATGAGGATTGTTATTATAGATTTCGATTACTTCTATTCCGTTAATGGCATGTAAAGTTTTAAATCCATGTCTTATTAAAATCGTATTTAAATAAAGATAATTCTCTTGATTATCTTCTGCAATTAAGATTAAAAAATCAGAATCATTTTTAATAATTGGATTATTAAATTCTGTTTCTAAATTTTCAATTATTATATCATTAAAAAGAATTTTTATTTTGCAGCCATTTCTTTGTTCTGATTCGATTTCAAGTTTTCCGTTTAATTTATTTATTAAGCCATTTGCTATTGATAAACCTAAACCACTGCCTTCATATCCTCTTTTTTCATAACTTTCGCCTTGCTGGAATGGTAATCGTATTTTGTTTAAAACTGAGCTTGAAATACCTATTCCTGAATCATTTATAAAGATTTCAATGTTTTTTTCTTTTTTTATTAATCCAAATTCTACAAATCCTTCTTTTGTAAATTTTAAAGCATTGTCAATAAGGTGTTTTATAATTTTATTTAAAAAGTGTTTATCTGATAAAACGTAAATTTTTTCATTTTCAATAAATCTGAAATCTATTTTTTTTGAAGTAGCTACATTTAAATTTTCATCATATATTTCTTTCATTATTTGATTTATTTCAAATATATCTTTTTTTACTTCGATATTATCTGTAACAATTGTTGAAATATCAATATAATCTGTGATGGTTTTAATTAATCTATTGCTGCTGCTCTCCATCACTTCAATAAATTTTGCTTTATCTGAATCAGCAGTTTCATTATCAGCTATCAATTGAGCAAAACCTAAAATCCCGTTTAAAGGAGTTCTTATTTCATGAGAAATATTGTTCATGAATTCTGTTTTTAGTCTATCGCTTGCTTCAGCTTTGGTTTTGGCTAATTCTAATTCTTCAATAAATGCTTTTTTCTCTGTTACATCTGTTTTTACAGCAAGATAATTTATTTTTTCTCCGTTTTTATTGTAAATTGGAGTTATTGAAGCAACTTCCCAATACAAATCTCCGTTTTTCTTTTTGTTATGAAATTCGCCTACCCATTCGTTACCCGATGTGATGGTTTCCCATAAATTTTTGTAAATTTCATTACTATATTCACCTGATTTTAGAATACTGGTTTTTAATCCAATTAATTCATTTGCTTGATATTGTGTGAGTTCGCAAGTTTTTGGATTTGCATATTCTATAACTCCATTCAAATCGGTAATGATGATAGAAACTGGACTTTGTTTTATTGCTCTTGAAAATTTAATTAGTTCATTTTCTGTTGCTTTCTTTTCAGTAATATCTCTAGTAAACCCTAAAAATCTATTTTCAGATAGCTTAACACCAACCAATGCCCACCACCTATAAGTTCCGTTTTTGTGTAAATATTCAAATTCAGCATATACGCGTGTTTTTTCTTTTAATTCAGAAAAGATAGTTGCATCTGATTTAGCTCTTTCTGGTTTTACCAAATCATAAATCGTAAAGCTTAGCAGCTCTTTTTCTGAAAATCCTGTAATTTCAGATGCTGCTTTATTTACTTCAATATATTTACCCGTTTCATCTGTAATAAAAACACCTTCAGGAGAACTATCAATATAACTTCTAAATTTTTTCTCATTTTCGATTAGAACTTTTTCTCTTTCTATTATAATTTTTAGGGACTTTTTTACTTGTTTTCTCAATAAAAATACAAATAAAAATGCAGTTAAACTAATAATTATCAATGCATAAAGCGAAAATAAAAGCCACTTTGGGAAAATGATTTCAGTTTTGAATTTGCCTCGTGTCCATTTTTCTCTTGAAAGATTATATACTGAGTTTTTCTCATGTTTCCATTTTACAAGATATTTGTCTATAATATTCAGTAAATCTGCATTTTGCCCTTTGCTAGTTGCAAAATAAATTTCAAATGGATTAAAAACAATTGAAGTGGAACGCATATTTAATTCTTCGCTTTTTGCTGATCCATAAGTAGAATTAACAACACCAGCATCTACCTCTTTATTTGTAATCGCTTTAAAAACATCTTCAAAATCTTGCATTTCAATAAAATCACAATTGATATTGAACTTTTTAATTAAATTGATAAAAAAAGCTGCATTAAAATCACTTTTCATGATTGCTATTTTTTTACCTTCAAGTTGAGTAATTCCATCAATTTCTGATTCTAACGGAACATATATTTCCCCCCAAACTGTAAGTGCAGACGTTTTAGAAAAATCCATAAATAGTTGTCTGTCTGGAGTTATTGCTGCACTTGTAATTAAATCAATTTCACCATTTTTGATTCTATTCAAATTTTCATTCCAACTACCATAAATATATTCAAATTTTATATTTTCCTGCTCTTCAATTTCTTTAAATGCATCTACAAAAAATCCCTTAATTAGATTATCATCATCCTTAAAAATGGCTGGATAATAATTAAATGCTCCAACTTTTACAATTTTTTGATTTTGTGAATTAGCATAAAGTGATGAAAATATGATTAATAAAATGTAGATTTTTTTCATCTGTTTACTTTGTTATATTGTTGAATGTTATTATTTGCATAACTGCTAAGCATTTACCATTTTTTTATTATTTTACTTTGTTTAAATATTTTCTCATGGCATGTTTCTTTTTATACAGAAATTGGTATATTTATGTAAAAACAACTTCCTTTGTTTTCTTCGCTTTTAATGCGAATGCTCCCATTTAAAAATTCTATAAATTCTTTACAAATAACTAATCCTAAACCAGTGCTGGGTTCATCATTTGTTCCTTTTCTGAATATCGTATTGTTGAAACTAAATATATTTGCCATAATTTCTTTCGACATTCCAATTCCGGTGTCTTGTATCAGAATTTCAATAGTTTCATTGTTTGTTTTTTTTGATTTTATTAATATTTTACCATATTCTGGTGTAAATTTTATAGCATTAGATATAATATTTCTTAATATTGTTTGAAGTATTTGATTGTCAGTATGTAATTTATCCTCATAATCTACCTCAACACTTATAAAAATTGATTTGCTTTTAATTGGTTCAGATAATTGATTGATAATCTGATTAATTATTTTTGCTATTTGTATTGATTCTGGTTTGATGGTAATAAGTCCTCTTTGCTTGCTCGACCAAAGTAATAGATTTTCGAGCAAACTAAAAAGATTTGTTGCAGAACCATGCATTCTTTTTGTAATCTCAGAAATATGTGATATTGTCATGGTGTTTAGTTCGTTAGCCATTATTTCAGTAAGTCCTAAAAATGCATTAAATGGACTTCTTAAATCATGTGCTATTATTGAGAATAATTTATCTTTTTCTGATAGAAGTTCTTCTAATTGTTGGTTTTGTTTTTTAATTTCCTCCTGATTCTTTTTTTGTTCGCTAATGTCAATGAATACTTCGAGTAAGTGTTTTTTATCATTTAAAAGAATCGGAGTTATTGTTTTTAATATTGGTAATTTTTTTTCATTTTTACAAATCAAAATCCTTTCAGATTTATCAACAAATTGTTCTAGATCACTAATGGGACATTTACCTATTTCTGCAGGACAAATAAATTTGTGACAAATTTCGCCTTCAATTTCATCTTTTTCAATTCCAATAAGTTTACTTGCAAATTTATTTACGTCAGTTATTACATGTGTTTCTTCATCAATTACAAATATTCCAGCTTCAATTGAATCTAAAATGGTTATTAATCTTTTCTTATATTCATCTATGATTTTTTCTGCTATTACACGCTCGTTTATATTATGAAAAAAAGATTGAAATTTTCCATCTTTCATTCTTTTTGTATGAATTTCAACCCAAATAGATGTTTTATCACGCTTTATTATTTGCCTGATACTTATTTGAGATTCATCCTTTTTAAGTTGAGAATACATTAATGGTTTCCGTTTAATTTCTTCTTCTGAAAATAATATGGCAACGTTTTTATCAATTATTTGATGTAATTCAATGTCAAAAAGTTCCAAAAATACTTTATTAGCATTTGTTATTATTCCACTTTCGTTCATTAAAAGTATTCCATCAACAGCCATCTCAAATAGAGCTTTATAATTATTTTCTGTTTCAAATAATTTTTTTTCGGTTAGTTTTTTTTCAGTAATATCCATCAAACTGCCAATAAAAAATAATTTGCCATTAATATCAGTTGTTTTATAACCAGTGTCGATAACAGAAATTATTTTTCCATCTTTTGTATATAATTCAAATTCTGATGTTTGTATTTTGTTATTAATCCAATTATCAATTTGATTTTTTCTGTTTTCTGGATTTACAAATAGCTTATGAACATCTATATCGTTTAGTTCATTATAATCTGAATATCCTAACATTTTAAGAAATGTATTGTTAGTATAAACAATTTTTCCATCAATTGTTGTTTTGTAAGTGCCTATAGGCAATTCATTTTCAGAAATATATGTTATATCCATTTTCACTAATTTATTTAATTTTTATTCCATAATTATTTAATTTTTCGACAAGAATAGCTCTTCTGATAGGTTTTTCTATATAATCATCGCATCCTGCTTCCAAAGCTCTGTTGTCATCACCAGTTAAAGCATAAGCTGTTACTGCAATAATTGGTATTTTTTTTCTAAAAGCTTTAATTATCTTTGTTGCTTCAAATCCATTTAATTTGGGCATTTTTAAATCCATTAATATTAAGCTTATATCAGGAAATTGTTTGGTATATTCCACTGCCTCAATACCATTATAGGCTCTTATAAAACTTATTTCAGATTTCTCGAAAAGTGTTTCTAACAAAAAGTAATTATCATCATCATCTTCAGCTATTAAAACCAATGGTTTGCTAATTAATTGATTTAAAATTAAGTCATTGTCTTTTTGCATTACTTCATTATTTCTTATTAATGGTATAGTAACATAAAACGTTGATCCTTTTCCTTGTATTGATTCAACTTTTATATTGCCTTTAAGTAAGTTTGCAAACCCTTTAGCAATTGCTAATCCTAATCCACTACCTTCGTAACCTCTTGTCATAGAATTATCTTCTTGCACAAAATAATTGAAAAGCATAGAAATATTTTCTAAATTTATACCAATACCAGTATCTTTTACAAAAAATTCAATGTTTTGATTTTTTACTTTATATCCAAAACTTATAGTCCCTTTTTGTGTAAATTTAATTGCGTTATCAGTAATATGATTTAAAATTTTAAATAAAAGATTTTCATCAGTTTCTAATGTAAACGTTTCATAATCGTCAGGAAGTGAAGTCACAAAGAATAAATTTTTATTTTTACACTTTATTTCATTCGTTATGCCTATTTTTTTAATCAGGTTTTTAATGAAAAATGTACTTGATTTAACTTCTTGATTAGATGTAGAAATGAGAGATATATCGATATAATCAGTAACTGTATTTATTAATCTATCACTGCTTCCTTGCAAAATATTCATATAATGATTTTTTTCTTCAAGACTTAGGTTGGGTTCACATAGCATTTGGCCAAACCCCAAAATTCCATTAAGAGGAGTCCTGATTTCATGTGAAATATTATTCATAAATGCAGATTTCAATCTGTCGCTTAGTTCTGCTTTATCTTTTGCAATTAGTAAATCCTGTTCAGTTTTCTTTCTTTCAGAAATATCTTGTTTGATGGCAATAAAATGTGTTATTTCATTATTTTGATCAAAAATTGGTGTAATTATTTGTTCTTCAATATATGTACTGCCATCTTTCTTTTTGTTTGTAATTTCGCCATGCCAAGGTTTTCCTACAAGTATCGTATTCCATAATTCAGCATAGAAATTTTTAGTATGTTTGTCTGACTTAAGAATTTCTTTCGGATTTTTTCCAATTACTTCATTTGATTTAAATCCTGTAAGTTGTTCAAATGCAGGGTTTACCCATTCTATACTTCCTGTTATATCAGTAATAACTATTGCATTTGCAGCGGCGTCAAGTGCTTTTCCTTGTAAAAAAATTGTTTTTTCGGCTTTAATTTTTTCAGTAATATCTTCTACAATAGCTAATCCACCATTGTTTGTATTGTCAATATTGATAATAGTCGAAAAATGAGTTTTAATTATGCTTTTCTTATTCCCAGTAATTGATTCATATTCACCTTCATAATATGATTTTTCATTGTTTAATGCTTTTTTAATCTGATTAACAATATGTGAGTTTTTTAATTTTAATAAATTTATTCCAATTAGTTTAATTCGTGAACTTCCCATTATCTCAATAAAAACATCATTGCAAGCAGTTAAAATTCCAAATTTATTAAAATGAAGAACACCTAATGGATTGTTTTCAAATATCTGACGAAATTTTTCTTCACTTTCTATTAAATTTATTTCTGCATTTTTCCTATCGGTTATGTTTCTGCTAACTCCAACAAGTCCAATAATTAAATCATTAGAATCGAATAAAGGTGTTTTAATGGTTTCAAGTAGAATTTTTTCTTTATTTGGGTAAATTACCCATTCTTCATTTGTTATTGATTCTCTGTTTTTGAATATTTCTTGATCTTTTTGTCTGAAAAAACTAGCTATTTCATAATCGAAAAAGTCAAAATCACTTTTCCCAATTTGTTCCTCTTTGGTTCGGTTTGTAAATTTTTCAAAAGCATTATTACATCCTAAGTAATTGCTATTTATGTCTTTATAAAAAATCAAATCTGGTGTAGAATTAATTATCGTTTGCAATAAATCTTGTTGTTTCTTTAAATTTAATTGCGCTTTCTTACTATCATCTATATTCTCAAATGCTGCTATCGAACCTATTACATTGTTATTTTGGTCGTACCATGGTGATGCACTTATTTTTACCCATATTTTTTCACCATTTTTTCGTATCAGATGAACTTCATATGTGTCTTTTAATCCTTTCAGTCTTAATTTTGTTTTTTCTTTTATATATGTTTGATAATCTTCATCAAGTAAAGTTTTATAGGCGATTTTTCCAATGATTTCTGTTTCATCATAGGATGTAATTTCGTAAAATTGTTTATTTGCAAATAAAATTCTTTCTTCATTATCAGCCATTATTAAGCCTTCACTCATACCGTTAATAAGAGTTCTGTATTTTTCTTCACTTTCTTTTAATTCTTTTATTGCTTCTTGATATTCTTTTGCAAGTTTTGATTCTTTAATGGCTCTTGTTACTGCTGAAGGTAATTTCTCAATTCTGTTTTTCAAAACATAATCAGTTGCACCATTTAATAACGATTCTATAGCAGCTTCTTCTCCCATTGTACCACTAACAAAAACAAATGGTATTTCCGGAAAATTTGTTTTAATATACTCAAGAGCTTCTTTTCCTGAATATACCGGAAGGCTGTAATCAGATAAAACGATGTTTATTGAATTGTTATTTAAACTGTTAATAAAATCATTTTTATTGTCAACCGTTTGATATTGATGAAGGATTCCACTCTTTTTTAAAGTAATTTGTACAATATATGCATCAGTTTCATTATCCTCTAAATGCAAAATATTTATAGGATTTTCCATTTTTTTAAAGTTTAGTTATATCTAAGTTTATAGTTTGCAAATAATCAATTTTTTAGTTGTTAAAATACGTTCTTAACCTGATTAATGCATCTATTTTAGCAAGCTATAAAATTAATAAAAAATTTGATATGATATTTAAAAATATAAAAAAATGTTTATTTATTTCTGATATTTTTTTAAAATTGATATTATTGGTAAAAAAATCATCAATTGATTAAATTTTATGTATTCAGATATTTAACCCAAATTAATCAATTAGAGACTTTAAAAGTCGAACGATTTCATTTAGTTGGGTTATTCCCGATTTTGTTATTATTTTAAATTATTTCTATTGAGCAATTTGGGTTTAAGTTCAGAAAAACAATTATTTTAATAGTCATAAGATGATAATTGATTTTTTTTAATAATATTCAAATTAATTATAATTGAGTTTTATCAATAATTTTTAATAAATTTTATTACAAATTCATTAAAAAAAAGTGTAGTTTTGTATTGTTGTTTTTATTGTAAGCTTATATCTGCTTATTATTTGGTGACTATTTGAATCTCAAAAAGGATAGTAAATTATTATTATTGAATTAACAATGAATATCGCAAATTAAGAGGTTTATTTGTTGTAAATTAGTGTAATAAAATAGTATTATAAACTGATAAGAGATTTTATTAGAACTTGTTAAAAGGCTGTTAGAAGTAAATTTGAAATTTAAACGACATATAAATTAAAAAACATGAAGTATCTTTTTAAAATAATTGTAACATCATTTGCTGTTGTAATATCATCGTATTTACTTTCTGATGGAATACATGTAAATAGTTATATTACAGCTATTTTAGTTGCGTTAGTATTATCTATTTTAAATATTTTTCTTAAACCAATTTTGGTGTTGTTAACAATACCTGCTACCATATTTAGTTTTGGGCTATTTTTGTTGGTAATTAATGCAATAATGATAATTATAACAGCTAGTTTGGTTGATGGATTTAGAGTTGATAGTTTTGGTTGGGCTTTTATTTTCAGCATTATATTGTCGATGGTAACTTTTTTATTAGAGTTGCCCGAAAGATTTAAATCAAAAAGTAAGAAAAATAAAAATGATTAAAAATGAACAGTAAAATAATAACTAAACATTCAGAACTTGAGGATATTATGAATTTATCTGAGGTTTGCTATATGGCAATGGTAGATGAAAATAATTTACCATATAATTTGCCTTTCAATTTTGCGTATGATGATAATGTATTGTATTTTCACTCAGCACCTTTTGGTAAAAAAATAGATATTTTAAAGTCAAAACCAGAAGTAAGTATTATTTTTAGTATTTCACACGAATTACATCATCATGATATTGAAGTTGGCTGTAGTTATAGTATGAAGTTTAAAAGCGTTTTGGTAAGTGGAAAAGTAGAATTTATTGAAGATGTAGAACAAAAAACTTTGTGGATGAATAAAATTATGCAAAAATATACAGGAAGAGATTTTACATATTCGATGCCAGCAATAAAGAATGTAGCCTGTTTTAAGGTTGCAATTGAAAAAATAAGTGGTAAAAAAAGAGGTTACTAATTTTTTTAACTCTGAAATTGATGAAGTATAAGAGGGGTTCTAAAAAAATAGATTTTACGAGGCGAACGAGATATTAAAAATTTAATTTACTAATGTAAATGAGGACTTTAAAGTTAAAGTTCAACAATGAAAACGCAATTTTTAGAAGTCCCGTTTATTGTTTTTACAACATAAAAAAAAGGATGAAAAACTACAATTTCATCCTTTTTTGTTGTGTTATTAGACATTTATTTTGATAAATTGTGATTGTTAGCAGCATTTACAAAACTTACAAAAATTGGGTGAGGATTTGCAACTGTACTACCGTATTCAGGGTGAAATTGAACTCCGACAAACCAAGGGTGATTCTCAATTTCAACAATTTCCACCAGATTATCCTTAGGATTAATACCTGAAGCAATCATCCCTGCCTGCTGATAAGCATCCATATACTTATTATTAAACTCATAGCGATGACGATGACGCTCTTTGATATCAATTATTTGATATACATTAAATATAGTAGTACCTTCTTTTAATTTACATGGATAAGCACCCAAACGCATTGTACCTCCCTTTGTACAAATTGTTTTTTGTTCTTTCATAATGTCAATAACTGGGAACGAGGTTTTAGGATTCATTTCAGTTGAATGTGCATCAGTATAGCCCAATACATTTCTTCCAAATTCAACCACTGCACATTGCATTCCAAGACAAATTCCTAGAAAAGGAATTTTATTTTCTCTGGCATATTTTATTGATTTTATTTTCCCTTCAATGCCTCTTTCACCAAAACCTGGAGCAACCAAAATCCCATTAAGGGTTTTTAATTTTTCTTCAATCGTTTCATCATTTAAACTTTCAGAGTGAATCATTTTTAAATTTACTTTACATTGCATTGAAGTTCCTGCATGTATAAATGCTTCAATAATAGATTTGTAAGCATCTTTCAGTTCAACGTATTTGCCAACAAGTCCAATATTTACTTCTGTTTTCGGATTCTTTAATTTAAATAAAAAGTCTTCCCATTTTGCTAAATCTGGTTTAGATTCAATTGGGATTTTCATTTTGTTAAGCACCTGAACATCAAGTTCTTCTTCTCTCATTAAAACAGGTACTTCGTAAATTGATTTTGCATCAATTGATTCTATTACACATTTTGCATCAACATTACAAAATAGAGCGATTTTGTGTCTAATGCTTTCATTAAGAGGTCTTTCTGTTCGACATACGATAATGTCCGGTTGAACTCCTTGTTCGAGCATGGTTTTAACTGAATGTTGGGTAGGTTTTGTTTTTAATTCGCCAGCAGCAGCCAAAAACGGAACATAAGTAAGGTGAATAACTACACAATTGCTTCCCATTTCCCAACGCATCTGACGAACAGCTTCAATATAAGGCAAAGATTCTATATCACCCACTGTACCACCAATTTCTGTAATTACAAAGTCGTAATCACCATTGTTTCCAAGTATTTTGATTCTGTATTTAATTTCGTCAGTTATATGAGGAATTACCTGAACGGTTTCACCTAAATAATCACCACGTCTTTCTTTTTCAATAACTGCTTGATAGATTCTTCCAGTTGTAATGTTATTTGCTTGCGAAGTTCTAACATTTGTAAATCTTTCGTAATGCCCAAGGTCAAGATCTGTTTCAGCTCCATCTTCAGTTACATAACATTCGCCATGTTCATAAGGATTTAAAGTACCTGGATCGATATTGATATAAGGATCTAGTTTTTGGATAGTTACTGAAAATCCCCTTGCTTTAAGTAGTTTAGCTAAAGATGCCGAAATAATTCCTTTTCCAAGTGATGATGTAACACCACCAGTTACAAAGATATACTTTGTGTTCATTTTTATTGAATTTTTTAATTGTTTAAATGGTTTAAATAAAATATTCAGAATGAATTAACTATGCTAATTCATTCTGTTTTTCTTATTATTTAAAAGCAAGCGACAAAAGTAAAAAAAACAATGGGATTACAGAAATTTAATTTTTGTAATCCCATGTAAAATTTTGTTAATGTATTTTATTCGCCCAAATAGGCTCTTAACAATTTGCTTCTTGAAGTGCTTTTTAGTCTTCTTATTGCTTTTTCTTTAATTTGTCTAACTCTTTCGCGTGTCAGGTCAAATTTAGCACCAATTTCGTCTAATGTAAGTCCGTGAGTCATTCCGATTCCATAAAAAAGATTTATTATATCTCTTTCTTTATCAGTTAATGTTGCCAAGGAGCGGGCAATTTCTTTTGCCAGCGATTCTTTCATTAACGAGAAATCGGTAAGTGGAATATCTTCAGAAATAATGATATCAACCAAATTTGTCTCTTCGTCTTGTACCAAGGGTGCATCCATTGATACATAGCGTGTTGTAATATTAAGAACTTCCGAAATTTTTTCTCTTGGTACATCCAAAACCTCAGCTAATTCATCAATAGAGGGTGCTCTTTGTAAAGTTTGTTCTAATTTTGAAGTAGCTTTTTTTATTTTATTCAACGAACCTACTTGGTTTAATGGCAATCTAACTATACGAGATTGTTCTGCAAGTGCTTGTAATATAGATTGCCTAATCCACCAAACTGCATAAGATATAAATTTAAAACCACGAGTTTCGTCAAATCTTCTGGCTGCTTTTATTAAGCCAACATTGCCTTCGTTAATCAAATCGGGTAAGCTTAAGCCTTGATTTTGATATTGTTTTGCAACAGAAACAACAAATCGAAGATTGGCTTTGGCTAGTTTTTCCAAAGCTTGTTGATCCCCAGTTCTTATTTGCTGAGCTAATAAAACTTCTTCCTCAGGCGAAATTAATTCCTCTCGACCAATGTCTTGAAGATACTTGTCTAAAGAAGCGAGTTCTCTATTGGTAATCGATTTTGTTATTTTTAGTTGTCTCATACTTTTTCCGATTTCTTTTCTTAATAATTAAGTATTAATTGTAATTTGTTTTTATTTAGTGAGTTATAATTAATACTTATTGTTGTTTAGCCTTTTTGTTTTTTTATATGTAATAAAAAACCTGTAAAAGTTATTTTTACAAATTAAAGAAAAAAAAGTTTTATAAAAAAGCATTTTTTAAATTATTTTTACAAATTTAATACAAAATAATACGTACGCCAATCGCCTGGATATGTTCCTGCAATTAAGGTTTGTCCTCTTTTGTTAGTAAACATTTTTAATTCATTAATGCTTTTTACTGGTTTTTTATCAACGGATGTAATAATAAAGCCTTCTCTTATACCAACGTTTTTTAGTATTGAATTGTTCAATTTTGTAATCATTACACCATTATTTAAATTTAGTTCTTGTAACTTTTCATTAGATAATGATTCAAATGTTGCACCTAATAAATTAAATACTGGCTTTTCATCTTTTTTAACCAATTCTGTTTTCCCAAATTGATTTTGCAATATTACGCTGATATCCATTGGTTTTCCATTTCTCTCGATACTTAATAATACTTTTTCCGAAGGTCGGTATTGACCAATGTGTTCCAATAATTCAGAATTGCTATTAATTATTTTTCCATTAACCGACAAAATTACATCTCCTTCTTTTATTCCTGCGTTTTCAGCAGCTCCATTTTCAATTACAGCACCAACATATACGCCTTTTATTTCACTAATGTTTTTATTTTCAGCTAATTTCCCGTCTATTTCTGCAATTGAGACACCCAAATAAGCCCTTTGAATTATACCATATTTCTTTAAATCTTCTGTAACTTTACGAACAATATTTACAGGTATGGCAAATGAATATCCAGAGTAAGATCCTGTGCTTGAAGCAATAGCAGCATTAATTCCAATAAGTTGGCCTTTGGTATTTACCAAAGCACCTCCACTATTTCCAGGATTTACAGCTGCATCTGTTTGAATAAAAGATTCAATCGGACTTTCATTGCTGTTTTTTCCTAATATATTAATATTGCTTGCTTTAGCACTTACAATACCGACTGTAACAGTAGAAGTTAGATTAAAAGGATTTCCAACAGCAACAACCCATTCTCCAATTTTAACATCATCAGAATTTCCATATTCAATTGTAGGCAAATCTTTTGCATCAATTTTTAATAATGCCAAATCTGTTGATGGGTCAGAGCCTACCAAAGTAGCATTATAAGTTCTTTTATCGTTTAAAGTTAATTCTATTTTGTCGGCTTCTTGCACTACATGATTGTTAGTAACGATATAACCGTCAGTTGAAACAATAACGCCTGAACCTATTGCAGATAGTATTTGTGTATTTCCATGAGGGTTGCTAAAAAACCCAAAAAAATCTTCATATAAGGTAGTCCTTCTTTGAAATTGAGTTCTGATATTAACCACTGCATGAACAGTCATTTCAGCAGCTTGGGTGAAATCACAAGCAGGATTAGTAGTGTTTGATGAAAAGTTTGTAAAATGAGAAGGCGTTTTTTGATCCCAAATTGAATTTACATTATTCTTTTTTTCAATAATTTTGTAAGATGTAATTGCAATTAAACCTCCAGAAATTGCAGCAATTAGCATTAAAGCAAATATTTTTTTTAAGTCTTTCATTTTTGTTTGAATTTAGTTTAACAATTATTTGATATTTAAATATTTATGTTTTATTTATGTGATATTTTTTTTATTTACAAAAAAAACGAAAATCTCATAAAATAGTTGTTTTAAGTCAGTTAATTTTTGTTAAAGTATATAAATAAAAAAACAAGCATTTATTAGTTTAAATGCTTGTTTATTAGTATCATGTGTAATGTGTCTGTTTGGTTTTAAGATTTTTTAAAAATCATCTCCACCACCTCTACGTCCGCCTCCCATTGGCGGCATTCCCATCATGCGTTCTCTTCTTTCTGGTTCTTTTCCATTAAATTTGCTAAAACTGTATGAAAAACTGAACATGAAAAATCTGGATAAAGAATTAATTCGACCATCTTCAATATAATTTTCTGTTGTTGTGCGATATACGCTTTTATTATCCTCCAATATATCATAAACCTGAAATTTAATTTGCCCTTTTTTGTTTTTGAACAATTGTTTCGAAATAAATGCATTCCAGTTAGTTGTAGTTAAATCATATCCAGCTCCATAACCACTATTAGTATTGTATTGAATATCACTACCTATTTTAAAATTAAATGGCAAATCATATTGAAAATCAAAACCTAATGAATAGTTATAATATTCTGCATCTGTAAGTCTTTGGAGTGAATAACTTGCTTTTGTGTAATTGATTTTTGCGATAGGGGCAGCTGTTAGTTTTTTCCCATTGTAATTAATGCGAGTATTTATTCCTAATATTAAATTTTTTGTAGTATAACTTGCATTATTAGAGTAATTTACATCATTGGTAAACCCTGCATTTGCAGTGAGGTTGATAATGAATTTTTTAATAGGTTTGCCAATACCTGCAAAAGTATTAATTGCATAATAGCCATTCACATTTACTGGAGTAGTTATCTGACGTCCAAGACTATCATAAGTGTTTTTGTTAGCAATTTTATTAATAGTATTATCTGCCATAACACCAAAAAATATAAAATTCATAGAAGCAAAATCCATTCCATTGTAATGAATATTCAAATTATTATTAAACTCCGGTTTTAGATTTGGATTTCCGTTTATAATGTATTGAGGATTAGAATTATCCGGAACTGGTTGCAATTGAGTTAAGCTTGGTTGGTTGGTATTTCCTCTATATCTGATTCTCAGGTTTTTGCCTTTTTTAGGTTTGAAATTAATACTAAGTGATGGTGAAAAATTAACCACATTCTGTTCTAAAACGGTGTTTTTGTTTACAAGATTACTTCTGATTAATGATGGTTCAACACCAATTCCTAATGTGTAATCCCATAAATTTTTAAAAATTCGGATATTAACACCTGCTTTGTGATTTATAAAAGTATTTTCGTAATGATTTGTATAAGTAGAATCTATCAGGTTATATTCATTTGTAAGTATATTGAAGTTTTGAGCTTTTCTATCAGAATTACTTTGGTTTATTTTGAAATTATAATTTAATTCCAAAATCATATTAGAACTGATAGGTTCTGTAAACGAAATTCTTGTTTCTATTCCTTTTTCGTTTGATTCAGTTGTTTTTTTCTGATTAATGCTATCATTTTGCCAATTATTAGATACCCAATAATAACTGTTTGAAATATCGAAACCATCACTGTTAGTAGATTTGTAACTTGGTTTTACGGTTAAAGAAATGGTTCTTCTTTTTTTAGCAAAACGATGACGATAAAGCAATTCACCAGAAATATTAATTGAATTATTTTCTCTGTTTGTAAGACTATTTCCTTTATTAAAATCAGAACCAGATAAACCAAAAGAATTAAATTTATTGTCGGTTTGGTTGTTGGATGTTGTAAATCTGATTCTTGGTGTAAATATAATCGAATTCATAGAATCTATAGTATATTCGAATTCCATATTAACATTGTGATTATAGTTTGAATTATTATTTGTTTGATTATTATTGTATGTAAATGAAGAATCTTTTAAAAAATTTTGTCTGGTACTTACTTGTTCTTTGGAATTATCAGAAGCAGTAAACATATAACTTCCTGAAAAACTGATTTTTTTCCCAATGCTATCTCTGAAATTTGTACCTGCCGACCAAGATGAATTAATCCCTGATGAATTCATATTTGGCATATTGCCACCACCACCAAAAAAACGACTTCCTCCAGCTGCTCCTCCACGTGCCAGAAAATTTATTGAGCCACTTAATTTGCTGTTTTGATCCATCGAAACAAAATCACTGAATCTTATATTATTGATATTATTAGCGGTACCTATTATAGAAACTTGTCTTCCACCTTTAAACCAATTTACCATACCACTTCCATCATATCTTTCTTCTGTTCCATAACCCGCAGTAGCTTTTCCAAATACACCATTTTTGCGACCTGGTTTTACAACCAAATTTAAAACTTTTTCCACATCGCCGTCATCAATTTGTGTAAAAATACTTTGATCCGATTTTTTATCAATAATCTGTATCTTATCAATCATATCAACAGGTAAATTACGTGTAGCTGTTTTGGTATCATTACCAAAAAAAGGTTTTCCATCAACCAAAACTTTGGTAACTTCTTTTCCGTAAGCTGTTATTTTTCCATCTTTATCTACCTCAACACCAGGGAGCTTTTTAATTAAATCTTCAACAACTGCATTTGAATCTGTTGCAAATGAAACGGTTGAATATTCAACAGTGTCTTCTTTTACTTGTACAGGAATAGCTTGTCCTTGAATTTCTGTTGAACTAAGTTCTATGTTCTTTTTTGATAATTTGATAGTTCCCAAATTTTTAACTTGATTTGCACCATCAAATACAATTATATCTTTGTATAATCCATATCCTACATATGAAATCATTATTTGATATTTCCCTTTTGAAATGTCGTCTATTGAAAAAATGCCTTTCGAATTGCTAATTCCTCCTTTAATCATTTTTTGATTTGATGGATTCACTAAACTGAATGATGCAAATTCAATTGGTTTATTTGTGATGCTATCAATTACAATTGCTTTTAATTGATATTTAAAGTTTTGATTGGGCGTGTTTTGTGTATTTCCAATTTTAAAAAAAAATATTAAAATGAAAATTGCGAGTAATTTAAGTGTTTTAATCATAGTTTTTAATAATGAAATGCAAAGATAGTTTTTATTGAATTATGTAATCTGAAATTATTCAAAAATGTTAATAAGACAATAAAACTTCTTTATTCTTGCGTTTTTAAAAAAACTATTAGATTTGTTTTACTTACTTTGGTTTAATATCCTTTATTGAACAACCCGAACAATTATCGCAAGGGCTTGCTTTCTTTTTGAAAATCAGCTTACTGAATTTAAACAAAACATAAGTAATTGTACTTGCAATAATGAGATATGTGATTATTTCCTGTAACATTTTTCTAAATATTTAAAAAAACAAACTTCCGATTTGATATGTTGAAAATGCAACTAACCAAGCCAAAGCGGTAGTATAAACCATTGTAAATACTGCCCATTTAATATCTGATTCCTTTTTAATAGCAGCAATTACAGCTACACAAGGGAAATATATCAGAACAAAGAGCATAAATGCATATGCTACCAAAGGATTAAACACTTTTTGACCTTTTAAGTTTCCATTTTGATGGATTTGTTGTTGCAATTTTGTTTGCAATCCTTTAGAATTTTCATCAGAATTTGCCTGATACAAAACACCCATAGTGCTGACAACTATTTCTTTAGCTGCCAATCCTGTTATTATACTTACTCCGATTTTCCAATCAAAGCCCAAAGGACTTATAACAGGTTCAATAAAATGGCCGATTTGACCTATATAAGATTTTTCTTGTTTTTCAGCTTCTTTTGCAAGTTCAAGTTCTTCAATTTGTGTGGTTTTGGCATTTTCTGTCAATAAATTATTTGAACTGATTTCTTTAATTTTCTGTTCATAATTTGTTGAATATGTTATGTTTTTAGGGAAATATCCCAATGCCCAAATCAGAATAGATGCAATTAAAATTACACTTCCCATTTTCTGTAAATATTGCACGGCTTTATGCCACATGTGAATACTTGTATTTCTGATAGTTGGAATTCGATAGGGGGGAAGTTCCATTACAAAAGGTACATCTTGCTTAGAAAACATTAGCTTTTTCATAGCTAAAGCTACCAAAATAGCAATTATCACACCTATCAGATATATTGAAACCAATACTAATCCTTGATTATGAGGAAAAAAAGCTGATATTAGCAACACATAAACTGGTAAGCGAGCACTGCACGACATAAATGGAATAATCATCATCGTTAAAATACGATCTTTTTTATTTTCCAATGTTCTGGTTGACATAATTGCAGGAACATTACATCCAAAGCCCATCAGAATTGGAATAAAAGATTTGCCATGCAAACCGATTTTGTGCATGAGTCTGTCCATTATGAATGATGCACGTGCCATATATCCACTGTCTTCCATAAAAGATATGAAAAAGAACAATATCAGTATATTGGGCAGAAAAATGATAACACCTCCAACGCCTCCGATAATTCCGTTTACCAGTAAATCACGAAGTGGACCTTCTGTTATATTGTTTTCCAGTATATTACCTAGCCATACAACTCCTGAATCAATAAAATCCATTGGATAGCTGCCAACTGTAAATGTAGTTTGAAACATTAACCACATAAAAAAAATAAAAACCGGAAACCCCAGGTATTTATTGGTTAGAATATCGTCAATGTTTCTTTTTTTAGTTTCCTTGTTTAGCTGATTATGCGTATAAGTTTCTTTTAAAGCTCCGGCTATAAAACCATATTTGGCATCTGTAATTATTGTTCCTGATTTTTCTTCAAATTCTTTTTCTAATTTGTTGATTTCTATATTAGCTTGATTTTTAATCTTTTCAAAATTTTCAAATTCTGCTACTGCATTTAAGGTTGTTTTGTCATTTTCAAGAAGTTTAATAGCAATATAGCGAGATGAATAACGATCAGTTAATTTTTTATTCTCTTTTATCAGTGTCTGTAATTTACCAATTGATTTTTCAATTGTAATGCCGTAATTAATATGGATATGTCTTACTATTTCATCTTTATCTTCATAAACTTCAATTATTTTTGCTAAAAGCTCGTTTATACCTTTTCCTTTTGATGCGATAGTAGGTATAATCGGAATACCCATCATTTTTCCCAAAGCCTGATAATCTAAAATATCTCCTTTTTTATCGAGTTCGTCGCTCATATTTAAAGCTATAACTACTTTGATATTCATGTCGATAAGCTGGGTGGTCAGATATAAATTTCGTTCCAGATTAGAAGCATCAATCACATTTATTACAATATCAGGATGATTTTCAGTAATATAAGTTCTTACAAATAATTCTTCTGGAGTATATTCTGTAATAGAGTAAGTTCCGGGCAAATCAACTACTTTGAAAATGTAATTTAGTTTTTTAAAACTAGCTTCACGAGCATCAACCGTTACTCCACTATAATTTCCAACTCTTTCGTGTGAACCAGATGCGTAATTGTAAAGTGTTGTTTTTCCGCTGTTTGGATTTCCAACCAGAGCAATATTTATTTTTCTTCCTTTTTCGCCGGCATAGGTTTTTAAAGTATTTTCATCAATAATTCCTTCGAATTTTGATTCAGAAATATTAGAAAATTTGGCAGAAATAACCTCAATTAATTTAGCTTCTGTTCGTCTGAGCGAAACGTTATAGCCCATAATTTCGTATTCAACTGGATCTTGCAAGGGTGCATTTTTTATAACTTTTACTTTTTTCCCTTTAACAAAGCCCATTTCGGTAATACGTTTCCGAAATGCACCATGTCCGATTACTTTGGTAATAATCGCTTCTTCACCCGTTTGTAAATCAGATAAATAAATTTCATTTTCAGTATAATTATGCATTTTCTTTAGCTGATTATAAGGTTTTTAAGAATGCTGTTTTCTCTTGAATATCATTCACAATACCATGTACAGAAATCGTAGCGCCCGATATGGCATCGATATTTTTTCCAACTATTAGTTCTTTTTCTCCCATAAAACCAATAAATTGTTTTAGCCAACTTTTGAGTGTAATTTCTTGTCCATGAGTTGCTTCATAATTATAAACTTTTACACTTTTTACTTTTTTTGATTTATCAAATATAATATAATAGTCGAAAAATTCGTTGTCTTCATTGTTGGATTGGATTCTATTTACAGAACAACCACTTGCTCTACAGCTATTTACTCTTCCTACATAGATATAAGCAATTATACTATCAAACTTTGATAGTTTGAAGAATTTGCCCTTTATAAAATGTTTGTTCAAAATATTTTTATCGATAATTATTTCTTCTTTCTTACAATCAGTGCTTTCAGAGATTCTGCTTATTTCGTTTTTTAATGATTTCGGATTATAATCAACATCTTTATCTGAATTGTTGACCGCAAAAAAATTAATTAGTAATAAGACTATAAAAGATAAAATTTTCATACTCATTTTTTTAAAAAAGAAACTGAATGCTTAAATATCATGGCTTATTTTGTTTGCATTCAGGTTCTTATATTTATAATTAAAACATAAAACCTATACCCGCATTAAATGTTTTTGAAGATTCTGTCGCGGAATCGGGTTTAATAAATTGCATATCTGCTTTAATAACTGCATTTTTATTAAGTCTGTAGCTTAAACCTGTTGTAATTATGGTATTTTTATATGATTTATTCTCAACGGTAATATTATCAACCGATTGGTGTGTGTTGTAATATTCGTAACGTACAAATGGAACTAATTCTTCTTTTATTTTGCTGAAATGTCTGAAAACATTATATCCTGCTTCAATATAATAACCTAGCATTGATTTTCCTAAGTCGTTGTTTTTGCCTGCCGTACGTGAAAATATATTGTATTGTTCGGTGTTTGAGAAAGATGTGTAATTAATTTGTGCTCTTACTTCCAAACCTTTAAGTTGATATCTGGCATCAAACCCAATCATACTGATACCAATTACTGAAGAGTCTGCTTTGATTTTTAAGTTTATACTGTCGTTATGTAATTTAGTATGCAATTTGCTTTGAGATTCTCCAAAGTAAGCAGATAAACCAATATTAAGGTTTTTTATTCCATAAAACTCAACTTTTCCAGTATAACTAGGTGAGTTTACATAAG
>CAZWRD010000023.1:0-31910 GCA_964636105.1 uncultured Bacteroides sp. | reverse complement strand
TAAGTAAAATACCTTAACAAGCAATTTTAATTCATACATAAAAATACATCTACCCAAATTATATTGATTAATTGCGGCTTTTTTGCTTCGGAATGCCCTTTTTTATCGACCATTTTATAATTTTATAACTTAATTACTAAATATTATAACATCAAATGCAATTTCCGGTTGTAATATTGCAGTTCAAATTTTATACTTTGTAATCATTATTAATTAAAATAAAAAAGTAAATAAATGAAAATAAATAAAAACATAGCAATCAGCGATTCAGGCTTTGTATTTAATCCTGTAAACGGTGAATCTTTTTCAGTAAATCCAATTGGAGCTGAAATTATTGATATGATGAAAACCGAAAAATCGTATGAAGAAATTCACAAAACATTAATTTCTAAATATAGTGCAGATGAAGCTACGATAGAAAAAGACTATTTTGATTTTGTAGGTTTATTAAAACAACATAATTTAATTGACAATAATGAAGAAGCATAAATTTACAATCGCAGTCAGCGGTTTAAATGCAATAGATAGTCCGGGCCCTGGTGTAGCTGTAATCAGGGGCTTACGCGAAGCTGAGAGCTTTGATGTGAGGATTATCGGATTCTCATACGAATCATTGGAGCCGGGTATTTATATGCATGATGTGGTTGATAAAACTTATCAAATTCCATATCCTACAGCAGGTACAGATGCTTTATTGGCCCGTTTGGCTTATATACATGATATTGAAAAACTGGATGTGATCATTCCAAACTTTGATGCCGAATTGTATTCATTCATGAAGTTGGAAGATACACTAAAAACAATGGGAATAAATATGTTTTTGCCAACTATTCAGCAATTTGAAGAACGCCATAAAGTGAATCTTCCTGAATTTGGAAAAAAATACGATATCAAAGTTCCTTTTAGTAAATCAATTTTTAGTACGAGCGAAATCTATTCATTAAATAATGATTTTCAGTTTCCGATGGTAATCAAAGGAAAATATTATGATGCAAGTATTGCATATAATCTCGAACAAGCTAAGAGTTATTTTAATAAAATAAGTGCCAAATGGGGTTTGCCTATTGTTGTTCAGCAATTTGTGCATGGTACCGAATATAATGTTACCGGACTTGGCGATGGAAAAGGCAACACAATTGCAGCAGTTCCAATGCGCAAACAATATATTACCGATAAAGGAAAAGCCTGGGGCGGAATTTCTATTGACGATAAACGCATGATTGATCTTACCGAAAAGTTTGTAAGTCAAACCAAATGGCGTGGTGGTTTCGAACTTGAATTGATGAAAGGACAGGATAATGAGTTTTATCTGTTAGAAATCAATCCTCGTATGCCAGCATGGATTTATTTGGCTGTAGGTTGCGGACAAAATATTCCTGAAGCATTGGTAAATTTAGCCATGGGTGAAGAAGTAAATCCTTATACAGATTATGTAAAAGGCAGAATGTTTATCCGTTATGCTTGGGATATGATAGTTGATATTGACGAGTTTCACGAAATTTCAACCAAAGGAGAATTATAAATTATTAGTAAATAAACAATTTTAAAAATTAAGAAAATGGAAAAATTAAGATACGAAAGACCGGTAATTAAAAAATTAGAAACCGGAATGCCCAACAAATTTGGTTTAAGAACAGAATATGCACCAATGACTCATATTGATGGAGTTGCAGTAAAAAAACTAATTGAAGACTTTGGGTCTCCATTATACGTTATTTCAGAATCAACAATTCGATCTACCTATAAAAAAGCAAAAAAAGCATTCACAACACGTTATCCAAAAGTTCAGTTTGCATGGTCGTACAAAACCAATTATCTCAATGCCGTTTGTAATGTATTTCATCAGGAAGGTTCATGGGCTGAGGTAGTTTCAGGTTTTGAATACGAAAAAGCCATCAGAAATGGTGTTGATGGGAAAAAAATCATTTTTAATGGTCCTGATAAAACGGCTGATGATTTAAAAAAAGCGATTCAAAATGAATCTCTGATACATATCGATCATTTGGACGAATTATATACCATACTTGAGTTAACTGATGAAATGGAAAAACGACCAAAAGTTGCTATCAGAGTAAACATGGATACAGGTATTTATCCAATGTGGGATCGTTTTGGATTTAATTACGAAAACGGACAAGCATGGGATGCGCTAAATAAAATTATGCGTTCGGGCAAACTCGAGTTAATGGGATTGCATTGTCATATTGGAACTTTTATGCTTACAGCAAGTGCCTATGCAGTAGCAGCCGGCAAATTAGCTGACCTAGCTATTGGTATTCAGGAAAAATACAATCATACAATTAAATACATTGATTTAGGTGGAGGTTTTGCATCAAAAAACACTTTAAAAGGTGCTTATTTGCCAGGATCTGATACCAATCCAACTTTCGATGATTTTGCAGAAGCTATTTCTACAACATTACTTAACTGCAATTTCAGAAACAACGAATTACCTTTGTTGATTTTAGAAACCGGACGTGCTTTAATTGATGATGCTGGTTATTTATTAGGTACAGTTATTGCAAATAAACGTACTTCGATGGGAAAACGTACAACTATTTTAGATATTGGTGTAAATCTGTTGTTTACAGCTTTTTGGTACGACCATAAAATAACTCCTGCACAACCATTTACACATTATACAGAAACTACCCAATTATTCGGACCATTATGTATGAATATTGATGTAGTTAGAGAAAATATCGATTTACCATTACTTAATAAAGGCGATCATTTGGTTGTACATCAGATTGGTGCATATAATATGACGCAATGGATGCAATTTATCACTTTACGTCCGAATATTGTAATGATTGATATGGAAAGTAAAGTTCATTTGGTACGTGAAAATGAAAAAATTGAATCGATAACCAATCACGAGAGAATGCCAGAGCATTTAAAAAACTTTGAATTGTAAAATTTCTTTATTTATTAAACAACTGATATTGAGTTAATATATTATTGATTTAATATCAGTTGTTTCACTCAAAATATTTTTGTAATTAATAATTTATGCAAAAACTGAAAAATATTTTTCCACATTATATTAGTAGTTTATTAAATAGCTATTCTCAGATATTCTTTTCAAAGAATGCTGTATTTGCTGTTTTATTGATTATTGTTACTTTTTTTGATATTTATGCAGGTTTAAGTGGTATCATTGCAGTAACGGTAACAAATACATTTGCTTACTTAATTGGTTTTAATAGATTCAATATTCGTTCAGGTTATTATGGATTTAATAGTTTGCTGGTCGGATTGGGATTGGGCGTTTATTACGAACCAAATGTACAATTTTTTATGCTTTTGTTTTTTGCAGCATTGCTTACATTATTTCTAACAATTGTATTAGAGGGAGTTGTAGGTAAATATGGTTTGCCTTTTTTAAGTATATCGTTTCTGATTAGTTTATGGTTAATAACATTGGCATCACGTGAGTTTAAAGCATTAACTGTAAGTGAACGAGGCATATATACATTAAACGAAATGTATTTGTTGGGTGGTTTTGGTTTAGTACATATTTATGAGTGGTTTAATAATTTGGCTTTACCCGAATATATTGTGCTTTATTTCCGTTCGTTAGGAGCCATATTTTTTCAATATCACTTATTTGCAGGATTATTGGTTGCATTGGGTTTAATTATTTATTCGCGAATTGCATTTTTGCTTTCAGTTTTTGGATTTGGTTCAGCTTATTTATTTTATCAAATCATTGGTGGAAATATTTCAGAGTTAAGTTACGGTTATATAGGTTTTAACTTTATTCTATCAGCAATTGCAATAGGGGGATTTTTTATAGTATCTTCTAAGTATTCATTTTTATGGGTTTTATTATTAGTTCCTTTAATTTCAATACTTATTTCAGGTACTACTGCCATTTTTTCAATTTTTCAGCTTTCAATATTTTCTTTACCCTTCAATATAATTGTAATTACTTTTTTGTATATTCTTAAATTTAGAGAAAGATTTTTTCTTAAGCCCGAAATTGTCGGATTGCAACACTTTTCGCCAGAAGTAAATCTTTATACACAAAAAAACAATCAGGGTCGATTCAAAAATTCTTATATCATACCCATTTCATTGCCTTTTTGGGGCGAATGGAAAGTAACTCAAGCACATAACGGAAAAATTACACATAAAGGTGATTGGCGACATGCATGGGATTTTGAGATTGTAGATGAAACACAAAAATATTTTAGTGGAAGTGGTTTAACTTGTTCTGATTACTATTGTTACAGCAAACCCATTATTGCACCTGCAGCCGGATGGATTGAACAAATTCAAGATTTTGTGGATGATAACAAAATAGGGGATGTTAATACCGAAAAAAATTGGGGTAATACAATTATTATCAGACATACTGATTTGTTATTTACCAAAATTAGCCACATAAAAAAAGAGAGTTTTAAAGTTAATATTGGTGATTATGTAAAAAAAGGTGATATTATTGCAAATTGTGGTAATTCCGGACGATCTCCTCAACCTCATTTGCATTTTCAATTGCAAGCAACACCATTTATTGGTTCTAAAACCTTAGATTATCCTTTGGGACATTATATATTGCACAATGGTGCTGATTTTGAGTTAAAATCATATAGTAAACCTGCCGAAGGGGAAGTTATTTCAAATATAGAAAGAAATCCTTCTTTGTATAAAGCTTTTCATTTTATACCTGGACAAATTATTGGTTTCGACCTTTTTAATGAAGAAGATATTAAAATAAAATCATATAGTTGGGAAGTTCAGGTTGATATTTATAATCAATCTTTGATATATTGCGAAACTACGGGTTCAAGGGCTTATTTTTACAATGATGGCGAATTTCATTACTTTACAAGTTTTGAAGGTAATAAAAAATCACTTTTATATTATTTTTATTTGGCTAACTATAAAGTGATGACTGCTTTCTACAAAGATTTAAAAATAAATGATTTGTATCCATTGAATAATACTGGAAATAATTTGGTTTTGATTTTACAAGATTTTATAGCTCCATTTAATATTTTTATGAAATCAAAATATCAATTGAATTATGTATCTAAAAAGGATGATTTTATAAATAGTGATATTAAATTGCAATCGAAAACTGAGATTAAAATTGGAAAATTTATTACAAAGGAAATAAATTTCGAAACTCATATTATTGATAATCTTATAAATACATTTGTAATAAAACAGGGTAATAGAAAAGTAATAGCAAAAAGAAATATTAATGAGTAAAAGTTTAATTATGTATAAAAAAAGTTTTTTTCTGATTATGTTTGTTGTTTTCAGTTTTGTATATGCAGAAGCACAGCAAGAAGTTGAAAATATTGATCAAAAAACATATCAACTATTTCAGAATAAAATGTATAAAAAAGTAATTTATGTTGGTGAAAAAGCAATAAAAAATGGGACAGATTATTTTTATCTAAGAAATAGAATTGCCATTTCATATTTTGAATTAAAAAATTATAGATTAGCAATTTATCATTTTGAAAAAGCTATGAAATTTAATGGAGATGATCCTACAACCTTAGAATATTTATACTATGCATATATATTTTCAGGTAGAAATGGAGATGCAAATTTATTGATTTCAATATTTCCTGATTATTTGAAAGAAAAGATAAATTACAAACGAAAATATCTGAACAGTATTTATTTAGAAGGTGGACCTTCGTTAAGTAACAATATATCAAAAAATGGTGGATTGGATATTGATGGAGACACTAGTATTTATGGCGAAAGCGATTTGAACGATAAAATGATTTATTTTCATTTAGGTTTAAAACATGATTTGTTTTCGCGTTTAAGTATTTATCATGGATTTAGTAATTTGGCAATTTCAAAACGAAAAACCATTATGAATAATAATAAAGATACAACATTTGATTATACAGTTAAACAAATGGAATACTATATAAATGCCGATTTTCAATTGTCAAAAGGTTTAAAAATTACACCAGCACTACATTTAATTAGTGTAAAAGCTGATTTAACAAATGCTTCTTTCGATACAGTGAATTTTAAATATTTATATAGTAATTCTAGTTTAAATATGAGTAATTATGTAATGTCGTTAGGATTAACAAAGGAATATAAGAAATTTTCATTCAATATTTTTGCAACATATTCAAATTTAAACAGTCAAAAACAATGGCAATTAGGAGCTAGTGGTTCTTATTTCCCATTTGGAAATCTTGATATGTATTGCAATACAACCCTAGCTTTACTGAACACAAAAAGCAAAGTGATTACTCCAGGTTCGGGTGGAAATAGAGAATTTAGATTAGTTTATGATCAGATGCTTGGTGCAAAAATAGTATCAAATCTTTGGTTAGAAGCCTCTGTATCTATAGGAAATTTAGCAAATTATAGTGAAAAAAATGCATTTATTGTATATAATATTGCTGACAAAATAAATTTAAAGACAGGAATTACGGCAATTTATAGTTTAAGTGATAAATTTGAATTATCTTTGAGGTATCAATATTTAAGCAGAGAAAGTTCATATATGAATTATATTGATGCGAATAATCAACAGGAAATATTAACTAATTATCAAAATAATACCATTATAGGAGGAATTAAATGGAAACTTTAAAAAAACAAATTTTAGCAGGAATCTTATTCCTATTTTTAGCAAGCTTTGGTTTTTCACAAAACTATAAAGCAATTCAGGATGCATTTTCAGATAGCTATTTGCATGAGAGTAAAGCTGAGTATTCAAAAGCAGTTGAATCAATAAAAGCTGTATATGATTCAAAATCATATGAAATCAATCTTCGCTTGGGTTGGTTAACATATATGTCAGGATTGTTTACCGAATCAACTACTTATTATCAGAATGCAATTAAATTGATGCCTATTTCTATCGAAGCTAAATTGGGCTTTGCAAGTCCAGCAGCAGCTTTAGGAAATTGGGAACAAGTAAAAACCCAATATCTTGAAATTATTAAAATTGATTCTAAAAATTATACCGCAAATTATCGTTTGGGTATGTTTTATTATGGAAAAAAGAATTATTCGGCAGCAATTAAATATTTTGAAGTAATTTCAAATCTATATCCTTTTGATTACGATGCATTAATAATGTATGCTTGGAGTAGTTATTTTTTGCAAAAAACACGCGAAGCAAAAGTTTTATTCAATAAGGCTTTGATGAATAGACCAAATGATGCTTCTGCATTAGAAGGAATAAGTTTGATAAAATAAAAGAACAATAAAAAAACCCGCATTAGCGGGTTTTTTTATTATATTGGAATTGTAAATATAAATTTACTTCCTTTATTTAGTTCGCTTTCTGCATGAATTTTACCTCCCATAATATCTACAAATTCTTTGCAAATTATCAATCCCAATCCATTTCCTTTTTCTTCACTATTGCCAATCGAAATTTTATTTACATCAATTCTGAATAAATCTAACAAACTTTCTTTGTTAATACCAATTCCGCAATCTTCAACACAGATAATATTTTTCTTGCCACTTTTTGAATGCGATATTTTTACAAATCCATCTTGTTTTGTAAATTTAATTGAATTGGTTACAAGATTTCTCAACACGGTTTTCAATAAATCAGTATCAGCTTTTATAATAGCATCTTTATCTACATTGTTTATTAGGTTTATTGTTTTGAGCTGTGCTTTTTCACTTACAATATCAAATATTGAATTAACTAATTGAAACAGATTGAGCTCAATTGGATTGTTACTGATTTTGCCTGTTTGTGATCTTGCCCAGGATAGTAAATTGTCAATTAATTCATAAGTTTTGATTGATGATTGATAAATCATTTCGGAGAACTCTTTTACCTGAGAATGATCCATATTTTCTTCAAATGTAAGCATTTCGGAAAGTCCAATTATACTTGTAAATGGACTTCTCAAGTCATGTGCAATAATTGAGAAAAATTTATCTTTTGTTGCATTTAATTCTCTAAGTTGCTTTTCAGAATCTTTTAATTCCAGTTCTGCCTTCATTTGTTGAGTAATATCTTCATATACAGCAGCAAATTGACCATATTTAGGTGAGAAAATAGAAATTTTTAAATACTTATTTAAGCTTTTTGAGAAATATTGCATTTTTTGCTTTTCCCCAGTTAATGCTGCTTTAAGATATTTTTCATATTGAGATGGTGTAATTTCTGGGAATGTTTCTTTAAAAGAACAACCAATTATTTCTTCTTTTTTTATTCCTAAAATTTCTTCAAATGCCTGATTTGCTGATAAAATTTTGAAATCATATTCACTATTATCACTATTATAAATTACCTGATTTACAGTAAATCCATTCATCATATTGTCAAAAAGCAATCGGTAATTTTGTTCACTTTCTTTTAATGCAATTGCTTTTAATTGATGTTCAAGAACTTCTTGTTGCAAGTGTGTTTTTGTATGAACCAAATCCAAATGTATTTTTACTCTGGCTATTAGTTCTGCTTTATCAAATGGTTTTACAATATAATCAACAGCGCCTAAATCAAATGCATGAACAATATTGTCCTTATCTCCAAGGCCAGTTATAAAAATAATTGGAATTTCTACTAAAATTTCATTTTCTTTAATTTTTTTACATAGCTGAAATCCATTACTATCGGGTAAAACAACATCCAACATAATTAAATCAAACTTTATTTGACCTAATAAAATCCATGCTTCATCAGCATCAAATGCAGAAATTGAATTGATATTGTTTTCATTTAAAATTGTTGAAATGAAATGATTAATAGTTTTACTGTCATCTACAATTAAAACATTTGATTCTTGCATAATATTGTTTTATTTTGAAATAAATATTTTTACGAAATTAACACTTTTTTTTATATTGAGATTAATTATTCTCAAATTTAAATAAGAAAAAAATATCTTATCATCTTAAATTTAAATTCTTTATAAATTTAAATTTATAAGTATTGCCTGAAGTTATTAATTTCCCAAAATAAATTCCATTTTCAAATGATTTGATATCTAAAGATTCAAGTAGTGGATTTATTTTTGTTTCTAACAATTTTTCTCCTGTTATTCGATAAATTTCAATTTGAGTTAGTTCGTTAAGTGTTGTTTTAAAAGAAATATAATCAGTTGATGGATTTGGATAAATATCAATATTTGAACAAGTTGTAAGTTTATCAATGCCAGTAAATGGACTATAAGTAACTCTCAAACTATCCATAATAACCGGAGTTAAAGGCTTATTATTATTTATATTTACAGGGACAGCTCCAATTGTTTGAACTACAGAAAAATTAGAAATTACAATTCCAAAAACAGGATGTGCTGAAGTGTAAGGTGGTTTATTATAATCAAGATAAGTATTGTTTACTAGATTTATAAAAAACTGACTTCCTCCAGTATTAGGACCGCTATTTGCCATCGAAATCGTTTTTTGAATATTACTTACTGTGCTATCAAATTCATCAGGAATTGTATAACCTGGTCCTCCATAACCAGTTCCAAGTGGACAACCACCTTGTATCATAAAATTGTTGATAACTCTGTGAAAGATAATTCCATCGTAAAACTTTGAATTTACTAATGAAATAAAATTTCCAGATGTAATAGGTGTGATACTATCATACATTCTTACAATAAAATTCCCTTTTGTTGTATAAAATGTAATCTCAGTTTGAGAATTAACATTATAATACGCCACAAATAAAAACAATAAAAAACTGATAATTTTCTTTTTCATGATGATTATTTAATTATTTAATACAAAGTTACAACCTTATTGACAATAAACAAAATTAAATAAAAAAACCTGACATTTTATATCAGGTTTTTTACTTAGTATATTGTTTTTATTATCTGCCTGGAACAGCTACTGGAGTTGAAATTTTATTTTGATCAGAATTCGTATTAATTAATGGTTTATCACATCTTTTATTGAATGGAATGTTTAAATTAAAAAAAGTAAAAGCCCAAATATCAGCAGCTTCATCTATCGCTTTTGAAGTAGGTTTTCCTGCTCCATGTCCTGCTTTTGAATCAATTCTGATTAATACCGGATTATTACCTTTGTGGTTTTCTTGTAATGTAGAAATAAATTTAAAAGAATGTGCTGGAACAACTCTATCGTCGTGATCAGCTGTAGTTACCAAAGTAGCTGGATATTTTATTCCTTTTTTAATATTATGTAAAGGCGAATATTTATAAATGTATTGAAATTCAGCCTGATTATCACTACTGCCATAATCAGTCACCCATGCCCAACCAATGGTGAATTTGTGAAACCTTAGCATATCAAGAACACCAACTGCGGGTATTGCAACTTTAAATAATTCAGGACGTTGTGTCATACATGCTCCTACAAGTAAACCCCCATTTGAGCCTCCCATAATTGCCAGTTTATCAGAATTGGTATATTTGTTTTTAATTAAATATTCAGCAGCAGCAATAAAATCATTAAATGTATTCTGTTTTTGGAGTTTTGTGCCTGATTTATGCCATTCACTTCCATATTCTCCTCCTCCTCTTATATTTGCAACAGCATAAATACCTCCATTTTCAACAAAGAAAAGCCTGCTTATGCTAAATTGTGGTGTTTGACTAATGTTAAACCCGCCATAACCATAAAGCAAAACAGGATTGTTTCCATCAAGCTTTATATTTTTTTTATGTACTAAAAACATTGAAACTTTTTTACCATCTTTACTTGTATAAAATACTTGATTTGTAATGAGTTCATCTGTTCTGAAATTTAATTTTGAAATAAAATGTGCTTGAAATGATAAATCGTTGGTGTTAAGTTTGTAAATATTATTTGGTGTTGTAAATGAAGTGAATGCGAAATATGCTTCATTAAAATATTTTTTACCACTAACACCATTTATTGTGCCTATTTCTGGTAATTTAATGCTATTAATAAAATTACCTTCCAAATCATAAGCTTTCATTAAACTACTGGCATTGTTCATATATACAACTATTATTTTATCTCCTGCAATACTAGCTGATTTCATAACATCTTCAGATTCATTAATTAAAACTTTCCAGTTTGATTGTGCTGGATTAGTAAGATCGATACTAATTAATTTGTATCTTTCTGCATCCCAATTTGTTAGTGCAATTAAATTGTGATCAATATTCCCAATTATATCAAAGTCATTTTCAAAACCTTTTACAAGTTCAACAAATTCTTCGTTGATTGCTATGTTTTTAAAAATCAAAGAATTGCCACTTGTAGATTCGGTTTTAGATATAATGAGATATTGTTCATTATCTGTGGTAATTGCTGAATAATTCTGTAAAGGTTTATCTGGATTTTCATAAATCAATTTATCTTCAGCTTGATCAGTGTTAAGATGATGATAATAAACTTTGTGATTTTCGTTTTTACCTGACAATGCTGTTTTTTCATTAGGTTTATCGTATCTGCTATAGAAAAAACCTTCACCTTTCCATGCAATACTCGAAAATTTTACCCATTGAAGTTTTTCTTTAAGTTTTTCTCCATCAGGTTTCATTATAAATATTTCATTCCAATCAGAGCCACTTTTGGCAATTGTGTATGCAATGTATTGTGAATTGTTTGATAAACTTATGTCACTCAATGCCATAGTTCCATCTTCTGATAATTTGTTAGGATCTAATAATAAACTATATTCATCAGTATTTGGCTTTTGTAAGTATATTGGACTTTGATTTTGAACTCCATTATTCTTTGAGAAAAGGATAAATTGTTCATTAACTATTGGTAATCCAAATTTCTCAAAATTCCAATAATTAGCCAAACAATTTTTTATTTCCTCTTTGTATGGGATTTGAGAAAGATAATTTTGTGTAACTGCATTTTGCTCTTCAACCCATTTTGCTGTTTCAGCAGATTTATCATCTTCAAGCCAACGATAAGGATCTTCTACTTTTTGTCCAAAATAAATATCTGTATGCTTAATTTTCTTAGTAACTGGATATTTAATTTGTGCATTAATATTTGTCATGATGCAAATTGTTAATAACGAAATGATTAATGTATTTTTAATTCTTTTCATTTTTTTGTTTTTTTATTAAATTGATTGAATAAAAAATTTTACTTTTGAATCACAAAAATACTTAAATATTATAACATGAACAAATTGATAAAAAGCATTGAAAAATACAGATTTGACACCTATGTTGATAATCAAATTGAAGAAAATATTGAAATAAATGGTGAATTAATATCTAAGATTGAGTTCGATAAAAATGGAAATACTTTGCTTACACTTTCTTTTGATAAAAATGGAATTATTGCAGAACATATTGAATACAAATATGATGAAAATAATTTATTGTCATCTGAATTAATATATGATGATAATATTGTGGTTGAAAAAAGAAGTTTTGAGTATAATTCAGATAAACAAATTTCTCTGGAAAAAATTTATTATCAAGATGATAGCTTTGATTCAATGCATTATATTTATAATGATGCCAAACAATTAATTGAGAAAAAATTAATTAATTCAGATAATGAAGTTGAAAATAAAATTAAGTTTACTTATTTAAATGAAAAGTTGATTAATGAAAGTGAGTATGATTCTGATAATGAATTACTTGATGAGAAATCATATATTTATGATGGAAATAATAATCTAATTAAATATTCTCATTATAATGCATTAGATGAGGCAACTAAACAAATTATGTATGAGTATGATGAAAAGAATAATAGAATAAAAACATTTAATTATGATGATGCAGGAAAGTTAATTTCTCGTTCTACTTATAAATACAATGATAAAAATCAAATAGAAACACTTATAGAAGATTCTACCATTCAGAGTTTAACTTATAATTTATTTTATGATGAAGCTGACAATTTGATTCTACAAGAAGAATTTAATGAGCAAAATATGCTATTGTCAAGTATTAGTTTTGTTTATATAGATAAAAATCTTGTAAAACAAACATCAAAAGGTGAGGGCTATCATAACAATTTTATTATTGAATCTGAAATTCAATATTTTGAATAATAGATATATACATATTTTTGTTTGTTCTATTTAGATTTATTCTAAACAATATATTTTATTTATTGTTATATGTTTATTTACAAATATTAATAATAAATAAAATGAAAAATAGATACTTTTTAATAATACTTTCTACAATATTATTTTTTACTTTTTCTATAGTAAAAGACGTTAAGTCGCAATATGTAGTTAGTTCACAGGTTGTTGCTAGCGGTTCAAATCAAATTGATATTACCGTTTCAGTCGATTCATCAGCAAATTTAGTGAAATTTGTATTAACAGGACCTTCAACCAAATGGTTTGGTCTTTCTTTTAATACAACATCCATGTCGCCAGGATCTTATACAATACTAGCAAATATTAATGGTGGTAATCCTGCCGAATACATCATGGTTCAACATGCTGCACCAACATTACAGCCTGCTCAAAATTTGCAGAATATCACATCTTCAACGGTTTCAGGTAGAAAAACTTATGTATTTTACAGAAATATTTCCACCTCTGATTTCAACGATTTTACTTTTTCTTATTTTTCAAATAATTTGGATTTTGCATGGGCTTATGGTTTTAATTTAAATTTGTCAACACATAGTAATAGAGGTAGTTCATCTCTAAATTTTACAAATCCTTGTTTGAATACAAATCCTACAATTCTTCCAAGTGTTACTATATGTAATGGAGATAGCACAATGATTTTTGGTCAATATAGAAAAAATGCTGCTACTTACTCAATGCTTTACCCAAAACAATTTGATTGTGATAGCATTGTAAAGCAAACTTTGATTGTAAAAAATCCAGTTTCTACAAATTTGAACCCAATTTCAATTTGTAATGGAGATAGCACAATGATTTTTGGTCAATATCGTAAAATAAGTGGTACTTATTATGATACTTTACAAACAATACATTCTTGTGATAGCATTTTAATTCAGGGTCTTACAGTGAGTAATGCGGTAATAATAAATATGCCTTTAATTGAAATATGTAATGGTGATAGTGTTTTGATTTTTGGTAATTATCGTCATTTATCAGGACTTTACTCTGATACTTTAAATACAATGCAAGGTTGCGATAGCATATCTTTTGTACAATTAAATGTATTTAATATTGATACATCCGTAGTTATAAGTTCTGATAGTTTGATTGCTAAGCAAGGTGCTGATTCGTATCAATGGTATAATTGCACAACAAATCAAATGATAAATGGTGAAACCAATTATTTCTTAAAAACAAATGTAAGTGGACTATATAAGGTGAAAATTACAAAAAATAACTGCATATCTTATTCTTCTTGTCATCAGTTAATTACAACATCAATTTATGATAATACGCAGAAAAGCATTAATTTTGATATCGTTCCAAATCCAGCTTCTAATAAAGTAACTTTGGTTCTTAATACTTCATTGCAAAATGCTAAAATCGAAATTTTTGATTTAACAGGTAAAACTGTTATAAACCAGAATATTAAGAATAATTCTTTAAGTGAAAATATTGATATATCGATTTTAAACAAAGGTTTGTATTTTGTGAAAATAAATTCTGATAAGCAGTCAATTATCAAGAAATTAATAGTAAAGTAATTTACTTTTATTTGTAATAAATGTTTAAAAAAGAGTCTGAATTTCAGGCTCTTTTTTTATATAAAGAAAAGTGCAACACCAATCACACTTATTATAGCTCCAATTATTTCTTTTATGGTAACTTTTTGTTTCATGATAAATACAGCAGGTGGGATAATTAAAACAGGAACAATTGACATAATAGTAGATGCAATTCCTGCATGAGTATGTTGAACAGCATATAAAGATAAGGAAACACCAAGAAATGGTCCAAATATTGATCCAATACCTATTCTTTTCATAGCATTTATATTTATTACTGCGGCGCCAACATTATTCCATTTCTTCCACATTGTAATTAGGATAGAAAAGCCAATAATTCCAATTATTACTCTAATTTGAGTTGCTGCAAAAGCATTATAGCTACCCATGCCAATTTTGCTAAAAACTAATCCGATAGATTGCCCTATTGCTCCAATAAATGCAAAAAGTAAGCCTTTTATTGAATGCTTAATTTTTATTGATTTATCTCCTTTTTCTCTGTTTAATATTACAAGACTTATGCCGCTAATTGTTAGTAACATACCAAATAGGTTGAACAAACTTAAGGTTTCACCCAACATAGCCCAACTTAAAATTGCTGTAATAGGAGGGACCGTTGTCATAATTAACATTGCAATTCTGGAACCTATAATTGTATAAGATTCGAAAAGGAATAAATCTCCAATCACAAAACCTATAATTCCTGATATTGAAAGCCAAATCCATGCATTTGAAGTGGCATCTGTTGGCAGTAAATAACCTCTTGTAAAATAAGAAAAAATACTAAGAAAGATGAATGCTAACAATAAACGAATAAGGTTTACAGCGATAGAACCAACTTTTAAACTTGCCGATTCGAAAGCCAATGCTGTGGCGGTCCAGCAGAATGCAGTTAATAATGCAGCAAATTCGCCTAAATGTGAATTGAACATATTATGTAGTATTTATAGCTTTTTTAATAATTTTATTTTTATAAAATTAGTTTTAAACCTCTTGATGTCTGTAGCAGTTAACAATATGATCATTAACTAATCCAGCGGCTTGCATAAATGCATAACAAATGGTGCTACCAACAAATTTAAATCCTCTTTTCATCAAATCTTTACTCATGGCATCTGATTCATCCGTTTTTGCAGGTAATTCGCTTAAGTTAGCAAATTCATTTTTGATGGTTTTGTAGTTTACAAATTGCCATATATAATTGTCGAAACTTCCAAATTCTGTTTGAACTTTTTTAAATGCAATTGCATTACTAACCGATGCTTTTATCTTTAATTTATTTCTTATAATACCTTCATCTTTAAGTAATTCAGATATTTTATCTTCATTATAATTTGCTATTTTATTGTAATCAAAATCATCAAAGGCTTTTCTGAAATTTTCACGTTTATATAGTATTGTTTTCCAGCTCAATCCTGCTTGAAATGTGTCTAAAATCAAATATTCAAAAAGTTTATTATCATCATGCAAAGCAACACCCCATTCTTCGTCATGATAGATATTCATCAATTTATCATCTTTTGTCCAGTTACATCTGTTTTCAGCCATCTATTTAAGTTTAAATAAAAAAGTTATTATGCTAAATATAAGGATTATACATAACATAATAACTTTTTTTAATTTTTGATTTTTATTTTACAAATTTTAAAGCTTCATTTGTTGAGTTTAACATTGGCTGAATTGAAATTTCATTACCAACTGCATTTTTCATCCAATATTGTGGAATTACTTTACCTTGAGTGTACATTCTGAATACTTCATCAGCAAAATTCTTATCTTTAATTTTATTTTCTATTTGAAAATCAATTAAATGTCCAACAGGATATGCAGATAAATATAATGGTGCATCAATCATATGTGAGTAAATTGCCAAAATAGGCTGATCTTTAATACCAAATACAGGAGCATAATACTGATTCCATATTTCTTTTGATTTTGTTACTACATATTCTTTTAGTTGTGAAGGTGTTGCATTTTGATTTTGATAAAGCCATTTCCAAACGTTCATATCTAAAATTGATACGCCCATAATTTCATAACAAGCCCAAAAATTATCCAAAGTAGCCAAGTGTTCTTTTAAAACATCTTCATTTTTAATACCTAACAATTCTAAATCACGTTTTTGGAAAATAAAAGCCAAAGCTTCGGTAAAAGCCGTATTTGGAACGCCATTTAAAACATAGTAATCAACATTTTGTAAAGAAATGGTTTGCTCAACATTATGTCCAAATTCATGAATAGCAATGTTATATCCTTTGTAATTCATACCGTCAGTTCCAATTCTTGTACGCAATCTTGCTTTGTCTGTTTTCATTTGAGCACCCCAAGCGTGTCCAGCTCCTCTTGAAGCATCAACCATAATTTTGCTTGTAATCGTATTTGCTTTTTCTTTTGAAAAGCCTAATTTAATCAAAATTTCTGGCAAATCATTTTCAAAAGCTTGTTTATTAGGATATTTGGCTTTTGTTTTGGCACTTAATTCATCTTCATTTATACTATTTCTTGCTTTAAAACCATCATACCAAATATCAAATGGTTGTAATTTACGCCCTAGTCTTTTACTAATTATTTTCGCAACTTCTTTAACTTGAGGCGAAGATACAAATTCAACAAACAATTTTTCAACATCTTCTTGTGGAATTTCCATTCCCTGATCGAATGCACGAGAAATATATGTTGGATAAGAAGGACAATATTTATCGGTAGCATTCAATGCTTTAAAATTATTTAATAAATACATATAACGTGTATTTGGCTCAGGTTTTGATGATATTTCCTTGCCATTTTCACTAATTTTGTTTGTATATGGGTTCCAGTTATATTTGTCATTGTTAATAACTTCAGATGGTATATCTTGATTGATAATGTGTTTCATAACTTCGTAAACCATTTTTTGTTTTTCCAAACCTGTTTTGGTATAATTAGATTTCAACTCATCACGCAAGCCCCAATGAGTTATCAATTTCATATCTTTCGGAAATAAAGTATTACCTTTTTGATCTAATAGTTTGCCCATCATAATATTATAATCAGAAATATAAGTATCTGAAGCAGTTTGTGCTTCTGATACTTTTAATAACAATTCAGCTGGAATTCTAGAAGTGAACAAGTCACCCATTCTGGCAAAAGCCCATTGTTTGCGATTCCAATTTTTCCCTAATTCTGTTTTTTCTTTCAAAGTATAAAAAGGAAAATTTAGTAAAGTCATGAAAGCTAGTTTGTTGTTAAACATATCATCGTTAAAATGTGCTGATACGTCATAACTTCCAAAGATTTCGTCTATTGGCAAAAGTTTTCCCATATCGAGATGTAAGGGAAGTTTTAAATCAACACTAATTTTGTTATAATTACCAAATAATATTTCAAGATTAGTTGATAATTTGTTGAATACCAAATCTAATTCAATTACATCGTTAATAAAATTATTTTCGCAAAAAGTTTGGAAATCAGCTGCATTCCCATCTGTTGTTGTCCAGAAAGCAGCGGCTTGATTTACTCCTTTGTTAATACGCAATTGATTTGCATTCCCATATTTTGAAATCAAAGAATTGATTGTATTTGATATGGTCTTTGATTCTAAAGAGCTCATATTTTGAGCTTTTAAATTGATTGTAGTTGAAAACACAATTGTTAAGATTAAAAAAATAGATATTTTTTTCATTTTTATTAGAAATTAAATTTTTCGCAAATGTAAGAAGCATTTTAATTTTAATTCTTATTATTTTAGTTAAATATTGAATTAAAAGTTTAATTATTTATTTCATGTGTAGTAAATTCGGCCAATGAAACTGTAAAATAAAAACTGCTTACTTTGTTTTCTTCACTTTCAACCCAAATTTTACCACCATTCTTAGTAATAAATTCCTTGCATAGAATTAATCCCAGGCCTGTTCCTGTTTCACCATTTGTTCCTTTTGATGTTATTTTTTCTTCAATTTTAAATATTTTTGATAAATTCTCCTTTGAAATACCTATTCCTGAGTCTTTTATGCATATTTGAACAAATTGATAATTGGGAGTTGATTTGTTTTGTATTATTGCATATGATATATTTATGTTTCCTCCATTTGGAGTAAATTTTATTGCATTTGAAATTAAATTTCTAAAAACAGTCTTTAGCATGTTTATATCAGCGTAAACCATTAAAGTTGAACTAATTTCTGCTTTAATTTCTATGTTTTTTCTTTCACATTGCAATTTTACCAACGATATGGTTTCTGAAATGATGTCAAATAGATTTATATTTTGTTGATTAAATGCAATTATTCCACTTTGAGCCCATGACCATTTTAATAAATTTTCTAATAAATTGAAAACATCTTCAGAAGCTTGACTTATATTGCCAATGAATTGCAATCTTTCTTCATTAGTAAATGATTCATAATCATCTTTTAATAGATTAGAAAATCCCATAATTGCATTAAAAGGATTCTTTATATCATGAGCAATTATTGATAAAAACTTATCTTTAGTTGCATTTAATTCAATTAATTTATTTTCAGAATCTTTTAAACTAAGTTCTCTTTTTTTATCTTCAGTAATATCTGTTGCAACTGCATGTATTTTAATTAATTCGCCATTTTCATTAAGAATTGGACTGATATGATATGCAACTATTAATTGTAGTCCAATGTTATTTTTCAATACACTTTCGCCATAGACAACATTTTTTGTTGTTTTTGCTTCTGAAAATGAATTTAAAATATTCGTTTTCTTCAAAAATGGGAATTGAAAAATGTTTTGCGAAATAATTTCTTTATAAACTTTATAACCTATGATTTTCATAAGTGCATCGTTTACTTTCAAAATATTACCTTCTGGGTCTAATAAAATATTGCCTAAAGGAGAACCTTCAAAAATAGTTCTGAAAAGTATTTCACTATCAGATATTTGTATTTTGTTTTCGTTTATTTTTTCATTTTGTTTAGTTAATTCATCATTTAATAATGTAAGTTCATTATTAAATTTAAATCTAATTTCTGATTCTTTTTTATGAAATTTGAATTGTTTATATAATAATATTGTTATAATTAAGAATAATAATAAAAAAAATGCAATTAATAGTTTTAAGTTTTTTTCTTTATTCAATTGCAATTGACTGATAATTTCTTGATTTTCTTTATTTTTGTATTTCAATTCTAATTCCGAAATTTTGTAATTATTATCATTTAAAAAAATAGAATCTTTCTGGTTATCATAATTTATATAGCTTTCAAGAGCCATTTTATAGTTAGCCGTGTTCTTATAAATTTCAAATAAGTTATGATAGTTCTCAACAATTATTCTTTTAAGGTTTATTTTTTCAGCAATTTTATTACTTTGTTTGAAATAATTGATTGCTAGAATATTGTTTCTGTTTTTAAAATGTGTTATTCCTAAGTTTTTAAGAATTATTGATTTTAGATTATTGTCTTTGAGTGTTTCGCTTATTATCAAAGCTTTGTAATAAAATTCGAAAGCCAAATTATACATTTGTTTACTTCTATAGGCATTACCAATATTATTTAAAATTCCTATTTCAAATGATTTAGATAAGTTTGCATTTTTATGAAAAACTTCATTTGCCTTTTTATAATAGTATAGTGCTGAATCATTGTTATTTGAATACCAATGCCAATTCCCAATTGCTTGTAATGAATTAATAATGGCATCAGTTTTTTTGTATTGCAAACTTATAAGTAAAGCGTTGTCATAGTATTTTCTGGCTGTTATATAATCGCCAATATTCCGATATACAATTCCAATATTAATAAATATATCTGGAATTAATAAATTTTGTTGAGTTGTTTTTGCAAGATCTAGCGATTGAATGTGAAAATCAATTGATTTATTAAGTTGTCCAATTAGTCGGTATAATTCACCTAAATAGTTTAAAACTAATATTTTATCTGTATCATTTATTTCCTTGTTTTCTATAAAAATTTTGAAATAATTTATAGATTCATAATTATTCCCTAAGTTTTTATGTGATAAGGCAATTAGCTTTAATGAATTATTTATCAATACATTGTCTGATTTTTTTAGCGCTAAGTTATAAAAAATTAAACTATATTTTAGGCTCAATTCTGGATTTGTATTTAAATTATTTTCTGCCAATAATTTAATTGAATTGAAGTTCTTTGTAGTTATTGAGATTGTATCAATAGAATTATTTGCAAAAGTTTGATTATCTAATACAAATATAGACAGGATGAATATCAATAAAAAAAACAAAATTATGTTTAACTTGATTATAATATTTTTTAAGTAAATCATCATACTATTTGTGCTTAAGCATTTTATAAACGAAATTTATAATATCATTTTTATTATATGGTTTTGCAATATAATGAGTCATTCCATTGTTTAGAAATTCTTCTTCTTGACTTTGGAATGCATTTGCAGTAACAGCAGCAATAGGAGTAGAGTTGTAGCTAGCGTTTTTCCTTATTTCTGCTACAGTTTCAACTCCATTTAAACCTCGTCCTAAATTAATATCCATCAAAATGGCATCATAATTGTTTGTTCTTGTCAGATTTATTGCATCTTTACCATTTTCGGCAATATCTACATTAAATTCTTTTGACAAAACATAAAACGTATATTCACGGTTAGATATTTCATCTTCTACTAATAAAATTTTAGCTTTTTCATTTGTATTAATAATGTTCTTAGACTCAATCTGTTTTTGTGTTGTAATAAGTCCTGGAATTTTAATAGTAAAAAGTGAACCTTCATTAATTTTACTTTCAACTTCAATGCTTCCATTTAGTAAGTCAATATATTTTTTACAAATACTTAGTCCAATTCCACTTCCTTCGTATTCTCTTGATAAACCGTTGCTTACTTGAGTAAAATGATTGAAAATAAAGTGATAATGTTTTTCTTCAATCCCAATTCCTGTATCTTTTATTTTGATAATTAAATAATTTTCGTTTTGCTTAGTTTCGGTTTCTAATTTTATTTTAATACCACCTTTTTTTGTGTATTTTACGGCATTATCTAAGATATTGCTAATTATGCGACTTAACAATTTAAAATCGGTAAATATTTGATAATTTGACTCTGTATCAAAATGGATGAATAAATTTTTTATTAAGGCATTCTTTTTATATAGTTCGATTTTTTCGTAAATTAGACTGTTGATTTCAAAAACAAATTTGTTTAAAACAATCACATTAGCTTCAATCATTGTTAAATCCAAAATTGAGTTTAGCGTATCCATTAGCCTTAATCCACTTTTTTGGATAATATCAAGCATTTCTTTATGAGATTTATCAGTAAGTTCTTCATCCAATAATTCTGTAAACCCAAGCATTCCATTTAATGGTGTTCGAAGTTCATGACTCATATTTGCTATAAAATTTGATTTTAATTTATCAGATTCTTCAGCAACTTTTTTTGCTTTAATTAATTCATCAGCACTTAATTTTCTCTCGAAATAGCTTGATAAATTATTTGAAGCAATATGAATAATTGATATTTCGGTATCATTCCAGTAATGTTCGGTAACACAATTATCTAAGCCAATAAAACCCCAAAAAGTTGAATTAATTTCTAATGGTAATAATATTATTGAATTTATTGATTGGTTTAAAAAATTGATTTTATTTGATTTTGATGTATTATTATATTGTATTAAAATATCTCTTTTTTTGTTTAGTGTTGAATACCATTCAGTATAATCAGGCTTATAAGGGATGTTAGCAAAAAGTGGATTATCAATAACAGAAATGTTAGATGAATTGGTCCATTCGTATATTAATTTCATATTAACCTCATCTATATCTTTATAGTTTCTGAATATATATACTCTATCTGAATTAGTAATATTAGCTAGTGATTTTAAAAAATAGTTAATTGAATTACTTTCATTTTCAATTTTCCAAAGATTTGATAGAATATTGGCAATAGATTTGAATAACAATCCTTTAGATTTTAATTCTTCATTATATTTTTTCTTATCACTAATATCTCTATAAATTTCATAAATGCCTGTATTCTCTTTGTTTAATTCAATTGGTGTACAAATTATTTGAACATCTATTTCTTTCCTTTCTTTAGTAATTCTTTTACTTTCAAAACTTATGGTTTCCCCTTTATTAATCCTTTTAATCAGATTTAGTATTTCAGCTTTATTTGTTTCATTTGATATTAAGTCAATTGTCTTTTTCCCATATGTTTCTAATTCTGTATATCCAAAAAGTTTGGTAAAACTATTGTTTATTTTAATTATAATTCCTTCATTATCTGAAATTAATATTGCATCAGGAGATTCATTATATAAATGTTGAAAGTATTGTTTTTCATAAATTAGATCATTTTCTATTTTTTTTATTTTACTTATATCATTAAAAAAAAACAATTGATACACATTGTTGTCAATTTCAACATTTTGAAAATTAACTAAAACATCTCTTATCGTATTTTTTGAGCTAATTATTTCTAATTCAATATTGTTTTCGTTTTTATTATTAGATAAAAGTTCAAGTAAAATTGCTTTACTATTATCTGTAAATAAATCTATAATTTTCAATGACTTTATTTCTTTTATATTCAAAAACGAAACAAAATTGAGAAAAGCTGCATTTGCATCAACAATTTTCTGATCTTTTGAAAAAACAATACCAATTAATTTATTGTTGAACAATCTTTTATATAGTTTTTCTTTATCTGTAAAAGCTTGTTCTGCCAATTCTCTTTTGTTTATTTCATCTTGAAGTATTTGCTTTTGGTTCATGAAATTAATAAGAATTTCAGCAATTTTTGCAAATTCATTTTTTTTCTTTAATAGTTTGGCTAAATTTTTTGTTTCATTATTAGATAATGATTTCATAATTTCTTGTATGGGTTTATTAACCCATATATTGAATGATATATAGAAAAAAAATAAAGTTAAAATAATAGAGAAAATTAAGAAAATAAGATAAATTCGTGATATTTTAATGAAGTTTTCGAGATTATTATATTTTTTGATAAAAGTAAGTTCAGAAATATTATTATTAAAACCATCTTTTAGCGGAATAATTGTTCGAATATCAGTATAATCTTTGCTTTCTATATTTGAATCTGTTTGCGAAATAATTACTTTGCTATCAGTTAGCAGCGATAGTTCATTTAAATAAACAGAATCGTAATATTGTCCAATGAAAAAGTAACCTTGTGGTTCCATATTTCTTTGTATATCATTTGAAGGATGTATTGTTGCACCGTGAATTTCAATTATACCTTTTTGGGTATTTATAAAAAAATGTATAAAATGATTTGTAAATAATTTTTCATATATTTCATTTTCAAGGTTTAAAATAACTTCAGAGCTATCATGAATATTGTTTTTATGAAAAAGACATGTTCTTTTTGTGTTTAAAACCCAAACTGCATTAATTTTATAACTAGGAATTACTGTTCCTAATATATTGTTTTCCCATACCTTATCTTTTTTTTGATGAACATAATCAACAACTTCATCCCAATATGTATAGTCAAATACTAAGGTTTTTGCAATATTTGATTTTGTTGAAATTGCTGTATTTACAACCTTTTCTTGTTGTAATTTAAAATTTTCAAAATATACTTTATTCTGATTAATTCTAATTCGGAGATAGATAGTTAGGATAAGAGTTAGGAAAAGTAAAGAAATTAATAATACTAAAGTTATTTTGTTTTTTATTTTCATAATTATATGAATTGTAACGTTTTATTATATTACTTACTCAGTTTCAAATAAATTTTTATTAATTGTTTTTAATAGCGCATCCCTTCTAAATGGTTTTGATATATAATCAGTTAGTCCACTAGATAGTAAAATTTCTTTTTGACCTATCATTGCATTTGCAGTAACAGCAATAATGGGAATGTTTTCATAATAAGGATTTTTTCTGATTTCAGAAGTTGTTGTAATTCCATTTATTCCAAGTCCTAAATTTATATCCATCAAAATGATATGATATTCTTTTTGTTTTGACATTTCAATTGCTTCAAGCCCGTTTTCTGCTAAATCTACTTCAAATTCTTTCCTTAAACTTAAAATTACATATTCTGCATTGGTTTTTTCATCTTCTACTAATAGAACTAACGGACGTGCAGGAAATAAACTTTCATCATTTTCTATACAAAAAATGTCATTTTCTTTCAAAGGGATTCTAATCATAAAGGCGGAACCTTTTTCCAATTCACTTTCAACACTTATCTCCCCATTTAAAATGTCAACATAATGCTTTGTGATACTTAATCCTAAGCCCATACCTTCATAAGTTCTTGTATATCCTTCGCTTACTTGACTAAAATATCTAAATATCTTTTCAAAATTTTCTTTTGCTATTCCTATGCCTGTATCCTTAATTGTAATTTTTAGGTAGTTTTTTTTGAAATTACCTTCTTTTGTAAGCGAAATTTCAATTTTTCCAGTTTTTGTATATTTGATGGCATTATCCAAAAGGTTATTAATAATGATGCCAAATATTTTTTTATCGGTGTGAGCAATCAGTGTACCTTTAAATTCGAAATTTAATTCAAGGTTTTTTTCTTCAGCTATTGGTAGATATTTTAAAACTTTGTCATTTATAATTTCAATAAGATTTTCTTCTTTAAACTTTAAGTTTAATTTATTAGATTCAAGTATGGAAATATCTAATATAGAGTTTATTGTTTCTAAAAGTCGATTACCACTTTGATGAATACTTTGAACCATTTCAAGTATTTCATCATTAATATCTTCAGTTAATAATAACTCTGAGAAACCCAAAATACCATTTAAAGGAGTCCGTAATTCATGACTCATTGTAGCCAAAAAGTTGGTTTTTAGTTTATCAGATTCAATGGCTTTTTCTTTGGCAATTTTTAGTTCTTTTTGTTCGGCTTTTTGCTTTGAAATATCTTGGTAAATGCCATAAATTACAATACTTCCATCGTTTAATTGAATAGGAACTCCTAAAATTACGACATCTATTTTTGTTCTGTCTTTTCGCAATCTTATTGTTTCAAATGCATTATTAGTTCCTGTTTTTATTTGTTGTGTAATTGAATGGGCAAATTCTAATTCACTTTCTTCTGATATTAATTCATCAATACTTCTTCCTAAAATTTCACTTTCTTCGTATTGAAATAATTTTGTAAACTGCTTATTAACTCTAATTACCTTACTATTAATGTCTGCTATAATAATTGCTTCGGGAGAATTGTTAAACAAATTCTCAAAGTACAATTTCTCTGTTTTTAGTTCTTTTTCGTGTAGTTTTTTTTGACTTATATCAGTGGCAAAACCCGCAGTTCCAATTATTTGATTATTGTTATCAATTACTGGTGTTTTGTAAACTTCAAGATAAAAATCTTTACCATCGTTGTTTCTAAACTTTATTTCATTATTTATGGTTTTTCTTTCACTTATAACTTTCAAATCTTCATATAAAATTTTATCTGCCAACTCTTTGTACCAAATATCTAAATCTGTTTTGCCAATTATGTCTTTAAATTTTTTGTTGCAAACTTCAGCAAATGAATGATTTGCTGCTAAATATTCACCTTCTTTGTTTTTTAACCATGCCAAAGCTGGAATATTGTCCAATAAAGCTCTCAATTGGGCTTTCGTTTGAATTAAATCATCTTCATAATTTTTCTGATAAGTTTGGTCTTCTACCAAACCAATGCCTCCAATTACCTCATTTTCATCATTAGTTAATGGTGAAAGTAGTAATTTTATATAAGTATATTTACCAAAAGTTGTAGAAATATAGTCACCTGAGTAATTTGTTGTTTTATTTGTTAAACAGCCAGATATTGCAACTTTTACATCTTCATTTTTTATTGTATTTAAAATATTTAATGAAATAATTTGTTCTTTTGTACCTCCAATTATTTCAGCAAATTTAGAGTTAGAGCTTGTTATTACACTATTTATATCAAAGATAAAAATACCAACGGGTGATTTTTCAAATACTTGTGAAATAATGTCGTTTATTAAAAATTTATTTTTAAATAATAAAGATTCTGAAGGTAAATTGGCTTTATGATCAGAATTAGAAATATCATCTATATTGATATTGTTATCAATACATTTTTTAATTAACAATTCGTTTATCATTAAAACCTCTTCGTATGTCATTTTTTTTTCCATTGCAAAATCTGTTTCAATTCATAAGTTGTTTATAATAAATTGTTTGTGAAAATTTATCATAAATTTATAATTATTGTGCTAATTTAATAAAAAATACTTACAAAAAATAATTGTAAATTGAAACTTTGAGCTTATTTTTGCAAAGGAAATACTAATTTATCTTTGTATTTCTTATTTTATTGATTCTTAATACTTTTATATGAATAAATTTGTAGCACCTTCGTTATTATCAGCTAATTTTGCTTCTCTTTCAAATGACATTGAAATGGTAAACAATAGTATGGCTGGCTGGTTTCATATTGATGTGATGGATGGTGTTTTTGTTCCAAATATTTCATTTGGACCACCAGTGATAAAACATATAAAGAAACTTGCTTCCAAGCCATTGGATGTACATTTAATGATAGTTGATCCTGACAGGTATTTTGGTGTTTTTAAAGAGGTTGGTGCTGATATTATAACCGTTCATTATGAGGCTTGTAAGCATCTGAATCGTTCAATTACTTCATTGAAAAGTATGGGAATTAAAGCAGGTGTTGTTTTAAATCCACATACCAATGTTGGTTTGCTTGAGAATATAATTGAAGAGCTTGATTTGGTGCTGTTAATGTCTGTTAATCCTGGTTTTGGCGGTCAGAAATTTATTGAAAATACATATCGGAAAATTTCACAACTTAAGGAAATGATTGAGAATACCAACCCTAAATGTATAATTGAGGTTGATGGTGGTGTTGACATTAATAATGCTCAAAAATTATATAAAGCAGGAGCAGATGTGCTTGTTGCAGGCAATAGTGTTTTTGGTTCAGCTAATCCTTTGGAAGCAATTGAAATGTTGAGCTTTAATGCTGAATTATAGTTAGTTTTTAATATTCAATTTTGGCATCAAGTTCTATCCATTCTTCAAATACTTTTTGAGCTTCGGTTTGCATTATTTGAATGGCAGGAATCTTACGTTGATTTAGTGGAATACTTATTTCTTCATATATAAAAGAATCATCAAAACCTGCATTTGCTGCATCGGTTTTGGTACAAGCATAATAAACTTTTTTTGGTCGAGCCCAATAAATTGCACCTAAGCACATTGGGCAAGGTTCGCAGCTGGTGTATATTTCGCAATCGTCTAACTGGAAAGTATTTAAGTTTTTACAAGCATCTCTTATCGCATTAACTTCGGCATGGGCTGTAGGATCATTTGTTGATGTTACACTATTTCCGGCTTTGCCTACAATAATTCCGTTTTTAACAACTACAGCTCCAAAAGGACCTCCATTACCAGTTTTTAGATTTTCTTTGGCCAATCTGATTGCTTCGGCCATAAATTCTTTTTTACCTTGATTCATTTTATTTTTCTAAATTTGTATTCTGATTTGATTGTAAAATTACAAAAAAAATCTTTTCAAAATATGGATAAATCAGAATTAAAGAAAAATCTTTTTAGTCTTTGTTATGCACGTCAGAACGAAATGATTATGCATTTGAAAGAACTGATAGCTGATGCACAGCAAATGGCAAATGAGTATGGGCAACCAAAAGATCGGTATGATTCGTATCGAATGCAGTTGTTGCGTAAGCGTGATATGTATGGCCAACAACTTGAAAAAGCAATGGCTGAACTTGATGTGTTGAAAAAAATTGATGTTTCGAGAAATAGCAAAGTAGTGGAATTTGGTTCGGTAGTTTTTACTAATGACCAAAAGCTCTTTATATCGATTAGTTTAGGTAAAATTGAGTTTGGAGATGATTTTTATTATGCTGTTTCGGTTAAAGTTCCTTTTTATGATGTAATAAAAGGGAAAAAGAAGGGGAGCAGTTTTGTTTTTAATGGTAAGCAAAATCAGATTGTTGACCTATTTTGATAAAATTATTTAGGGAATTTGAAAATGAATGTAGTTGTTGATAAATTTTCTGGCTTTTGTTTTGGCGTTATTAAGGCAATTGAGGCTGCTGAACTTGAACTTGATAAAAGTAATTTTTTATATTGTTTGGGTGATATTGTTCATAATGGAATGGAAGTAAAACGATTGAGCGATAAAGGTTTGAAAGTGATTTCTCATGATGAGTTTAAGCTGTTGAAAAATGCCAAAGTATTGATAAGAGCGCATGGTGAACCTCCTGAAACTTATCAAATTGCAAAAAAAAATAATATTAAGCTTGTAGATGCATCTTGTCCGATTGTTTTGAAGCTTCAAAGCAAAATTAGTAATGCTTATGAAGAAATGAAAAAACAAAATGGACAAATTGTAATTTATGGTAAGCATGGTCATGCCGAAGTTATTGGTTTGGTGGGGCAAACTGAGAATACAGCCATTGTAGTTGATAAAATAGAGGATATTGATAAGATAGATTTCAATCGTCCGATAAGCTTATATTCGCAAACTACTAAGAGTATTGATGGTTTTGCTAAAGTTAGCGAATTAATTTCGGAACGAATTAAGTTGGCAAATAAAGATATTGAAGTTATAGACTTTGTGGCTAATGATACCATTTGTCGGCAGGTTTCTAACAGATTAACGGAATTGAAGAATTTTTCGATGAATTATGATGTTATCGTTTTTGTTAGTGGCAAAAAAAGTTCTAACGGTATGTTTTTGTATGAGATGTGCAAATCGGTAAACGAACATACTTATTTGGTAAGTGAACCGGCAGAGTTGGATAAGGCTTGGTTTAATAATGTTGAAAGTGTTGGCATTTGCGGTGCTACTTCCACACCCATGTGGCTGATGCAAACCATTGCCGAAATAATAAAGGAATATTAAATGTATATAAAAAGTTTATCTTTAGCTAATTTTAAAAATTATACTGAAGCAAATCTTGAATTTTCTGAACGCATTAATTGCTTTGTGGGCGACAATGGGGTAGGGAAGACCAATTTGCTGGATGCCATATATTATCTGTCGTTTTGCAAGAGTTATTTTAATCTGATTGATTCGCAAAATATTAAACATGAATGTGATTTTTTTGCTATTCATGGCAATTATTTCAGAAATGAAGAGCAAACTGATTTGGTAAGCTGTATCCAGAAAAAAAATCAACGTAAAGTTTTCCGAATTAATAAAAAAGATTATGAACGCCTTGCCGATCATATCGGTTTGTTTCCTTTGGTTATGATTTCGCCTTACGACCGCGACCTGATTAACGAAGGAAGTGAAATACGCCGTAAATATATTGATAGTGTTATTTCTCAGTTCGATCGCATTTATCTCGACGATTTGATGAATTACAACAAGGCTTTGCAACAGCGTAATGTTTTATTGAAAAATTTTGCCGAAACCAATCGTTTCGACGCTGGTTTTCTGGAAGTTTGGGATGCTCAGTTGCAAAAATTCGGCGAAAATATTTTTCATAAACGCAAGCTTTTTATCGAGGCTTTTATACCTTTGTTTCAGCATTATTTTAAGTTTATTTCGGGTGGCAAAGAGGCTGTAAGTATTGATTATGTAAGCCAGCTTGCCGATAATGATATGGAAGGTTTATTGAAAGAAAACCTGAATCGCGACAGAGCTTTGCAATATACTTCGGTGGGTGTTCATAAGGATGATCTGGATTTTAAAATGGATGGCTTTGCTGTAAAAAAGTTTGGTTCGCAAGGACAACAGAAATCTTACTTTATAGCCATGAAACTGGCTCAGTTTGATTATACCCGTAAGATTAAAGGATTTAAACCCATTTTATTGCTCGACGATATTTTTGATAAGCTTGATGCCAAACGTGTTGAGCAATTGATAACATTGGTTGCCGAAAGTAATTTTAAACAAGTGTTTATAACCGATACACAGCCCGAACGATTTATGCATTTGTTTGCAAACAAAGAGATTAATCATAAAATTTTTGAAGTAAATAGCGGAATTATAACAGAAGTAGCATTATGAGCAGATACAACGAATATAGTTTGAAACAAGTTATTGATGAACTGCTTAATGTTTATCGACTGCGTGGTAAAATGAATGAAACCCGTTTGATACAATCGTGGGAAAAAGTTTGCGGTTCGTTAATAAACCGTCATACCGAGAATTTGTATATTAATAATGGCAAGCTTTATGTTAAAGTTGATTCTGCTGCTTTGCGTAATGAGCTTAGTTATGCCAAATCGAAACTTGTAATATCACTCAACAAAGCTGTAGGGGTGAATATTATTGAAGATATTGTGTTTTTGTAATTTTTATCACCTGAATTTTTTTCATTTTATAAAGCTAAACATGCTTCATTCTCATTAAAAAAGGTTATGTTTTATATTTTTGTGAAAATTTATGAGTAAATTTAAGATTAACCCGAAGAGTTTAATATACATAACCCCCAATATTATTGGGGGAAAGAGAGTAAATACAACCATAACCCTTTAGGGTTGAATTATTTATTTGATAGTTCAACCCTAAAGGGTTGTAACTTATAAATAGTTTCATAACCCCCAATAATATTGGGGGTTATGAGAATTCAGTCCTACGGACTGTTTTTTGCAATATTCGTTTTCCCACATTGTTTATAAACAGAATTTTTAAAAATAAATCAATATTGAACATTAATCTAAAATTGCTCATTTGAAAATGAGTATAAAAAAAGCCTCTTTTTACAGAGGCTTTCAAACAAAAACAATTAATTTAGCTTTCAGTATATTTTAAAATTCAAATACAATACCTTGTGCCAATGGCAAATCGGTGCTGTAATTGATGGTATTGGTTTGTCTTCGCATATATTGTTTCCACGAATCGGAACCTGATTCGCGACCTACTCCGGTATCTTTTTCGCCACCAAAAGCTCCGCCAATTTCGGCTCCCGAAGTGCCCTGATTTACATTTGCTAATCCGCAATCGGAACCGCCATTTGATAGAAATCTTTCCATTTCACGCATGTTTAAGGTAAATATGGATGATGATAAACCTTGTGGTACTCCATTATTTATTGCTATGGCTTCTTCCAGTGTTTTGTATTTCATCAGATATAAAATAGGTGCAAAGGTTTCTTCCTGCACAATATGATAATGATTTTCGGCTTCAACTATTGCCGGAACAACATATAAGTCTGATTTTACATCTGTATCTTTATATTGTGTGCCTCCGAATAATACTTTGCCACCTTCGCTTTTTGCTTTTTCTATGGCAGCAAGAAAAGTATCAACCGAAGCCTGATCGATAAGTGGTCCAATCAGTGTATTTTCATCTAAAGGATTCCCGATTTTTTTACTTACTTCTTCATAAGCAGTGAGTAAATTCTTTTTTACTTCTTCATAAACATTTTCGTTTACAATTAAGCGGCGGGTTGATGTACATCTTTGTCCGCAGGT
>CAZWRD010000022.1:0-32328 GCA_964636105.1 uncultured Bacteroides sp. | reverse complement strand
GTGAAATTAAAAAAGCTTTACAATATGTAAAGCTTTTTGTTGACCTACCAGGATTCGAACCTAGACAGACAGTACCAAAAACTGTAGTGCTACCATTACACAATAGGTCAATTTCTTTTGAGGCTGCAAAATTAATACTTTTTTTTAAAAGGGCAAAGAAAATTTTTATTTTTTTTCTAAAACCATATATTAGTGATTTTTAATTTGAATATCAGGTATATAGCTGATTAATTGTGGCGTAATTGCTTAAAAAGGTTTAATTAAAATTTTTGGTTCCAACATATCATGCATTGCATATTTTACGCCTTCTCGACCTAAACCAGAATCTTTGATTCCTCCATAAGGCGCATGATCTACTCTAAATGTTGGAACATCATTTATTACAACGCCTCCTACATCTAATTTGTCAAAAGCTAAATTCATTTCTGATATTGAATTTGTAAATACACCTGCCTGTAATCCATATCTGCTGTCGTTAATATAATTGATGGCAGAATCAAAATTGCAAAATTCTTCTAAAGTAACTACTGGTCCAAAAACTTCCATTGAGCATACTTTCATATCTTTATGAGTATCTGTTAAAATTGTTGGAGGGTAAAATGCGTTTTCTCTTGTTCCACCACAAATAAGAGTAGCTCCACTGTCAATAGCTTCTTTAACCCATTCCTCTATACGTATAGCATTCTGAATATCAATCATTGATGAAATATCAGTATTTATTTCAAGCGGATTTCCGTTTTTTAGTTTTTTTACTGCTTCTGAAAATTTAAAAGTAAATTCGTTAAAAATGTCTTTGTGTACATAAATTCTTTGTGCATGAATACAAACTTGCCCTGAATATGCAAAACCACCTACAACGCATTTAGCAACAGCAATATCTAAATCTGCACTTTTGCTAATTATTACACCAGCATTGCCACCCAATTCAAGAACAACTTTTTTCTTTCCTGCATCATTTTTCATTTTCCAACCTACTTCAGGTGAACCTGTAAAAGTTAAAAGTTTAAATCGATCGTCGGTAACTAATTGATTACCTGTTTCTCTATCCATTGGGAGAATAGATATGGCACCTTTGGGTAATGCTGTACTATCAATAATTTCGGCAAGTTCGAGAGTTGACAGTGGAGTAGAACTTGCTGGTTTTAATATAATGGGACATCCAGCTGCTATTGCAGGTGCTATTTTATGAATTGCCAGATTTAAAGGGAAATTAAAAGGTGCTATACCAGCAATTAAACCAATTGGGAAATATTTAACCCAGCCTTCCTTGCCCTTACCTGCTGGAGTCCAGTCTATAGATAAATATTCTCCATCTATTCTTTTAGCTTCTTCGGCTGCAACAATTACTGTTTGAATAGCTCTTTCAATTTCACTTATTGCATATTTTATTGGTTTGCATGCTTCATTTGAAAGAACTTCTGCAAGATATGTTTTCTTTGATTGCATCTGGTCAGCAATATTCATCAGAATAGAATATTTTTCGAAAGATGACAATTCTTTCATAGCTTGTTTTGCATTTTCGGCTGCAATTATTGCAATTTCAAGTATTTGTGTGTTTGCAAAAAATGTTTTTGCAAACACTTCTTGAGTAAAAGAATTGGAAACCTTAAGTTCTGATGTAGTTGTTATAAATTTGCCACCAGCATAAATTTTATAAGTTTTCATTTGATATTATTTTAAAAAAAATTCAATTTGATTCTAATTATCATTATAGATTGTATTAATTATATATTGTTATTTGTTTGATTTATATATAATTGTTATTATCAATTAAGTTTAATTAATGGATTTCTATAATTTTTTTTTGTAAAACAAAAATGATTAAGCAAATATATAAAAAATCTATGACATCCCAAATTCTTTTATATTGATGATTTACTGTGGTTTAATGAATTGAATAATAAATCTAAAAACTTTTTAAAAAAAGAGAGAGATTGATTTCTTTTTGTTATTTTTACCAATCAAAAAATGAGATAAGAAAATATTTCTAAAATTTTGGTACTCATAAAATAAGAATATAAGCTTATTAAAAGAAATAGATTTTTTCAAAGGATTAAAAAACTATAAATGTCAGATTTTACACATTTACACGTACATACGCAATACTCTATTTTAGATGGAGCAGCAAAGATTAAGCAATTAATAGCAAAAGCTAAGGATTTAAAAATGGATGCTTTGGCTATTACCGATCATGGTAACATGTATGGTACTTTGGAGTTTTTTAATGAAGCAAAATCAAAAGGCATAAAACCAATTATTGGTTGCGAAATGTATGTTGCTGAAGGGAGTCGTTTTGAGAAAAAGGGGAAAGAAGACAGAAGTGGTTTTCATTTAATTTTGCTAGCAAAAAACAAGATTGGCTACCAAAATTTGGCAAGATTAAGTTCATTGGCTTTTAAAAAAGACAGTTTTTACTATACTCCACGTATCGATAAAGATATTTTGAAAAAATACAGCGAAGGAATTATTGCTTCAACTGCTTGTTTGGGTGGCGAGGTGCCATACTATATCATGCATGATAGTATCGAAAAAGCTTCTGAAGTTGTAAAAGAATATATCGATATATTTGGAGAAGATTTTTATCTGGAGCTTCAAAACCATGGTATTCCGGAACAAAAGAAAGTTAATGAGGCAATGCAAATTATTGCAAAAAAATTTGATATTAAATGTATTGCAACCAATGATGTTCATTTTATTAACGCAAATGATTCAGAACCTCATCACATCCTAATTTGTTTAAATACAGGTAAAGATTTTGATGATGCATCCTCAATGCATTATACTGGAGAAGAGTATCTTAAGTCTGAAGATGATATGAAAACTTTATTTGCTGAATATCCTGAAGCTATTACCAATACACAAGAAATTGTTGCCAAAATAGAAGATTTTGAACTTAAAAGAAATATAATATTACCAATATTCCCTTTACCAGAAGGATTTTCAACCGAAATGGAATATTTAAGATATCTTTCTTACAAAGGTGCGGAAAAAAAATATGAAGATTTTAATGAAGAAGTAAAAAACAGATTGGATTTTGAATTATCTGTTATAGAATCAATGGGTTTCCCTGGTTATTTTCTTATTGTACAAGATTTTATAAACAAAGCTCGCGAAATGGATGTGATGGTAGGCCCGGGAAGGGGATCTGCTGCTGGATCTGTTGTAGCTTTTGCTATTGGAATTACTAATGTTGATCCTATAAAATACAGTTTACTCTTCGAAAGATTCTTGAATCCAGAAAGGGTTTCGATGCCTGATATTGATGTTGATTTTGATGATGAAGGAAGAGATAAAGTTTTAAAATATGTAGTAGAAAAATACGGTGAAGACAAAGTAGCACAAATAGTTACATTTGGTACAATGGCTGCTAAATCATCAATCAGGGATGTTGCAAGAGTTCTGAAATTGCCATTACAGGAATCGGACAGATTAGCAAAACTTGTACCAGATACCCCCGGAATAAGTTTAGAAAAAGCTTTTGATGAAGTAAGTGAACTTGAAGAAGCTCGTAAAAACGGTGATGCAGTAGTTAAAAAGACTTTGGAATTTGCTAAAATATTAGAAGGTTCGGCTCGACATACTGGTACTCATGCATGTGGTGTTATCATTGGTCCTGACGATTTGATGAATTACATCCCATTAAGTACCTCTAAAGATTCCGATTTAATGGTTTCACAATACGAAGGCACCTTAATTGAATCGGTTGGGATGCTAAAGATGGACTTTTTGGGTCTTAAAACATTATCAATCATCAAATCTGCAATTGACAATATTTATAAAAGGCATGGTGTAAAAATTAATATTGATACCATACCTTTGGATGATACCAAGACATTTGAATTATATCAAAGAGGTGATACTGTTGGTACATTTCAGTTTGAATCTGAAGGAATGCGAACTTATTTGAAAGATTTAAAACCTACAAATATTGAAGATTTGGTAGCGATGAATGCATTGTATCGTCCGGGTCCAATGCAATTTATTCCATTGTTTATCAATAGAAAGCAAGGCAAAGAAAAAACAGAATATCCTCATGAAATGTTGGAAGGAATTTTAAAGCCAACTTATGGTATTATGGTTTATCAAGAGCAAATTATGCAAACTGCACAAATTATGGGTGGTTATAGTTTGGGAAGAGCCGATGTTTTGCGACGTGCCATGGGTAAGAAAAAAGCTGAAGTGATGAAAGCTGAACAAGAACAGTTTGTTGCAGGTGCAGTTAAACAAGGCATAGATGAAAAAAAGGCAATTGAAATATTTGAAGTAATGGAAAAATTTGCTCAATACGGATTTAATCGTTCTCATTCAGCTGCATATTCATTAATTGCATATCAAACAGCCTATCTCAAAGCACATTATCCAGCCGAATATATGGCGTCTGTACTCACTCATAATCTGAACGATATAAAAAAAATTACTTTTTTTACAGATGAATGTAATCATCGAAAAATCCCAGTTTTAGGACCGTGTATTAACGAAAGTGAATTAAATTTTACTGTTAATAAAAAAGGAGAAATTCGATTTGGAATGGCTGCAATTAAAGGTGTAGGAGAATCGGCTGTAAATACAATAATTGAAGAAAGAGAAAAAAAAGGTCCTTTTAAAAGCATTTTCGATTTAGTAAAAAGAGTAAATCTAAGAGCTGTAAATAAAAGAAATTTAGAAGCTTTGGCTTATGCTGGAGCTTTTGATACATTTGAAAACACCCATAGAGCTCAATTTTTCCATCAAGAAAGACCTGAAGATGGCATCTTTTTAGAAAAAGTTATCAAGCATGCATCACAATATCAGAGTGGATTAAACTCAGCCCAACATTCTTTATTTGGTGATACTGAGGAAATTCAAATTTCTGATCCTCCAATGCCAGAAGTAGCAACATGGAGTAAAGTAGAACAACTTAAAAAGGAAAAAGAAGTAGCTGGGTTTTATCTGTCGGGACATCCTTTGGACGATTATAAAGTTGAAATTCAGAACTTTTGCAATATTGAAATTGAAAGCTTAGGAGATTTAAGAAGTCTTAAAGGTCGAGATTTAAAATTTGCAGGGATTATTTCATCTGTATCACATAGAAGCACAAAAGCCGGAAAACCAATGGGTTCTTTTATTATTGAAGATTATAATGGTTCGTATAATGTCGCTCTTTTTTCTGAAGATTATCTGAAATTTAAGCACTTGCTTATAGAAGGAACATCTATCTATCTAAAAGCAGTAGTTAGAAACAGGTATAATTCTGAAGATCAGTTTGAATTAAAAATCAATCAAGTTTCGCTACTTATTGATATAATAGAAAAATATACAAGCAAAGTTACGATGCAGATTCCACTAAATTCAATTTCAAAAGAACTAGTGGTTGATATAAAATCAAAAATTAAAAAATATAAAGGAAAAACCAAACTATCAATTCAGGTCTTTGATTTTATAGAGAAGAATGTATCAATAAATTTATTTGCAAGGAATACAGGTATATACGCTCCTGGTTTTGTAAAAGCATTCTCAGATTATGATGATATCAAATTTAAATTAGAATAAAAATTAAAAATAAATCAATCATTTTATTTGAACAATATAAAAAAGTTGTATGTTTGTACAAGTAAAAATTAATAAAAATAATAGTTATGGCATTAGCAATTACAGATGCAAATTTCGAAGAAGTTGTATTAAAATCTGACAAACCGGTTATCATTGATTTATGGGCAGAATGGTGCGGCCCATGTAGAATGTTAGGACCCATTATTGAAGAAATGGCAGTTGAATTTGAAGGGAAAGCTGTTATTGGAAAATTAGATGTTGACAATAATCCAGAAACAACTACCCGCTATGGAGTAAGAAATATTCCAACAATATTGTTTATCAAAAATGGGGAAATAGTTGATAAACAAGTAGGAGCAGTCCAAAAAAATGTTTTGGTAAAAAAACTAGAAGCCTTATTGTAAATTATACTACAACCATTTTTTGATGTCAGAAAAAACTATTGATAAGAGCCAAATTGAATTATTTGGCTCTTTAGAGTTTATTGCCAAACAAGTAGTTGAAGGTTTTATCACTGGACTTCACAAAAGTCCATTGCATGGTTTTTCAGTGGAATTTGCCGAACATAAACTTTATAATGCTGGTGAATCAATAAAGTTTATTGATTGGAAGCTTTATGGCAGAACTGAAAAACTATTTACAAAAAAATATGAAGAAGAAACCAATCTTAGATGTCAGATTGTTATTGATAATTCCTCCTCTATGTACTTTCCTTTTGATGATAAACAACCAAATAAAATTTCATTTTCTGCATATTCAGCAGCCTCAATCATACAAATGTTAAAGAAACAAAGAGATGCTTTTGGAATAACTTTGTTTTCAGAATTAATAGAAGAAGAAACACAATGTAAGTCAACTACCACCCATCAAAAATTGATATATAATATATTAGAAAAATTAATTCAATCCAATCCCGATAAAGCCCCCAAAAAAACTTCTACTACAAAAGCTCTTCATCAAATTGCAGAGAAGCTTCATAAAAGGTCTCTAGTTGTTATTTTTAGCGATATGTTCGAAAATATTGGAAAAAAAGAAGAGATGTACGAATCACTTCAGCATTTGCGTTATAACAAGCATGAAGTTATTCTTTTTCATGTAGTTGACAAGGCAAAAGAAATTGAATTTGAATTTGAAAACAGACCGTATAAATTTATAGATTCCGAAAGTGGCAAAGAACTAAAAATAAATCCATCAGAAGTTAAAGAAAATTATGTGAAATCAATGAAAGAATTTGAAAATGAACTTAAAATGAAGTGTTTTCAATATAAAATAGATTTTGTTGAAGCAGATATTAAAAAAGGCTATTATCAAATATTGCATCCTTATTTACTTAAGAGGCAAAAGTTATACTAGTAAAGACTTTAATAACAATTCTTTATTTAAAAATTTTACTAAAAATCTATTGTAATTAAAATAAAAATCCTATATTTGCACAAAATTTTGATTTCTAATTATTAATATTTTAATTTATAGTACTATGAGAAACACAAGTCTTAGAATTCTAACAGTCTTGTTTTTATTAAGTGTAATTTTATCAGGATGCGGATTAAGCAAGATGGTAAAAAAATACGGTGAAGTAAAATACGAAGTTACACCAAATCCAATAGAAGTACATGGCGATAAAGCAACTGTTACTATCAAAGGCAGAATTCCTGCTGGTTATTTTAACAAAAAGGCTGGAGCATACATGCAACCAGTTTTAAAATACGAAGGAGGAAGCATAAAATTAAAACCATTTTATTTAAAAGGTGAAAAAGTTCAAGGTGAAGGTACAACTATCAACAGTAAAACTGGTGGTTCTTTTACTTATACAGATGTAATTGATTACAAATCTGAAATGAATAAATCTCAATTGGTTATCAATCCTGTTGCACATTTTTCTAAAGAACCTTTAAAAGAAAGCACAACAAGAGAAAATGCAAAAACCATGAAAAAAGCAGTTGAACTTGGCGAAACTAAACTTGCTGATGGAATGCTTTACACTTCTCAAAGAATTAAACCTATTGGAAATGCGATTATTGTAGCTGATGGTTATGAAAAAGAAACAATATTAAGCAAAAAAGCTACGATATGGTATTTAGTTGATAAATCAGATTTGAATCTGAAAATTGAATTAAACAAAAATGAACAAGCAAAAACTGCTTTAAAAGAACTTAATGATGCAATTGCAAAAAATTGGATTATTAAAAATATTGATATTACTTCTTGGGCATCTCCAGAAGGAGAAGCAAAGCGTAATGCAAATTTATCATCAGACAGATCAAAAACTGCAAATAAATATACCGAAGCTCAAATAGATAATTTCTTAAAAGCTCTTGCTAAACAAACAAAAACCAAATTAAAAGATTTAAAAACAGCTGTAAACTACAATGTTAAATCAAATGGTGAAGATTGGGAAGGTTTCTTAGCAGCTTTAGAAAAATCAGATATCAAGGAAAAAAATACCATGATAAATGTTATCAAAGCTCAAGCAGATAGAGATAGAAAAGAGCAAGAAATGAGAAATATGACTGTTGTTTTCCAACAAGTTGAAGATAAAATATTGCCTCCATTAAGAAGAGCTGAAATTTCAGTTAATTTCTTGGAACCTAAAAAAACTGACGAAAAAATTGCAATGTTATCAACAACATATCCTGATTCATTAGATAATAAAGAATTATTGTATGCTGCAACTTTGACCAAAGATTTAAATACCAAATTAAAAATTTATAAAGCTGCTACTACTGTATATCCAAAAGATTGGATTGGTTATAATAATGCTGCTTATATTTCAATTTTAAATGGAAATGCAAATGAAGCATCCTCAATGTTAGAAAAAGCTAATACATTATCTCCAAATAACTCGGCTATTATCAATAATTTAGGTGTAGTTTCTTTAATGAAGAAAGACTTTAAAGCCGCTAAATCATATTTTGGAACAGCTCAACAGTTAGGTGCAAATCAAAATTATAATAATGGAGTTATTATGATAAAAGAAGGTAATTATTCTGGTGCAGTTAGTTCATTTGGCAATACAAACTGTGATTATAATGTTGCATTAGCTAATTTATTGAATGGTAATGTATCAGCTGCAGTAAGTGCAATCAATTGTGCTGATAAAGATGCAAATGGATATTATTTAGCTGCTATAATTTCGGCAAGAAATAACAATGCCAATATGGTTTACGAAAATCTTAAAAATGCTATTTCAAAAGATGCTTCTTTTAAAGCGATTGCAAAAGACGATTTAGAATTTGTGAAATTTGCAAATAATGCAGAATTTTTAAATGCAGTAAAATAGTTTAAAAACATATTTCGATATAAAAGCTAGCTTTATAAAAGCTAGCTTTTTTTTTAACTTAATTTTTAACTTAATAGGTTTAAATACAAATAATTATTTGCACTTCAATTTCAACAATAAAAAAATGTAAAAAAAAAGGTGAACAATAATTTGTATTATACGTTAAAGATAACATTATTTAATATATTCTTTACAATTTTGCATAAAATTTGTGTATTTTTGCAAAAAAATAATATAGAAAAAACCATTAAAAATTTTATTTTATGAGGAAATTAATTTTACTAATAGTAATTATCGTTTTGGGATTTAGCTTTAACGCTAAAAGTCAAAATGCAGATAAAGGGAAAATTCTAGATAACTGGTCAATAAATCTAAATGCGGGCGCTAGTTTGTTCTGGGGTGATTTAAGACAATACCAAATTTATCCTGTTGCTTCTTATGAAAGTGAAAGGAATGGAGCATTTGGTGTAATTATTTCAAAGAAGCTAAATTCTGCTTTTGAGATTAGGGGACAATTTATTAAAGGGAATCTATCTGGAACAAAAAGAGCTCAAAAAAGATATTTTGAAGCTCAGTTTAATGAATATAATATTAATGCAACAATAAGTTTTAGTAACTTAATATATGGAAGCAACCCTTGCAGAAAGTTTAACTTTTATGGTATTGGAGGAATTGGATTTGTTGATTTTCGTTCAGTAAAAAAGGAATTAGGGTCTAATAAATTTATTGCAAGTAGGGGGTATTCTTCCAATGGAACTGTTAAAGAAAAAATGCAAACTGAAACAATTATTCCTTTCGGATTTGGTGCTAAATACAAACTTGATTCAAGATTTGAATTAAATTTTGAAAACATATGGACAATGGCAAATACTGATTTGATTGATGTAACTAAGGGTGATTATAAATATGATATTTTAACCTATACATCATTAGGACTTACATACAAATTCAATTTACGTAAAAATCCTGAAGTTTTTGCTGATTGTGGTGATTACACAAGTTCAAGAGCAAAAAGAGGTTCTTTAGGCGAATCTGGATATTTTGATGATGGTAGCAAGGCTGAAAAAGATTCTTTAAATGCAAGATTGAAAGCTTTAGAAGACAAAATGAATAATCAGGATTCTAAAGTAAAAGATTTGGAAAACAAATTAAAAGAGCTTCAAAATGCACCAAAATCAACAATTATAAGTCCTGAAGGAAATTTAAATGTTGAAGCACTTAAACGTGATATTTATAAATCGATTTTAGATACTTTAAGAAAATCTCCAGCTACCATAGCTAGCTCTGGATATTTACAATTATCTATTTTCTTTGATGTAAATAAATTCAACATTAAAGACGATGAAATGAAAAAGGTTGCTTCTGTTGCTGAAAACATGAAAAATGATAAGTCATTAAGAATTAAAGTTGTTGGTAATGCAGATCAAAGTGGTTCTGATGTATATAACGATTACTTAAGTAAAAAACGTGCTGAAGAAGTTTTTAATACACTTATTAATAAGTATAATGTTGATAAATCAAGATTATCTATTGATAGCAAAGGTAAACGTGAGCCATTTTCAAAAGAACACTTCTCTGTAAACAGAAGAGTTGACTTTATAAAAGAATAAATTTCTTTCTATAAAAAAAGCCGGAATTTTATTCCGGCTTTTTTTTTGAATCTAAAACTTTATTTTATACCAAAATGTATTCTCTTTTGCTTGCAATTTTAATAATTTATTTATCTTTTCTGAAAGATATATAAAAACAGGTAACTGCTTTTTTCTAAACCATTTAATTGCATCTTCATCACCTCTGCAAGCTTGCGAAAAATAAAACATCAGTTCTGATTTTGAATTAATTAGCCATTGAACCGCATTTGGTTCATTATCCATGGCATTACTTAATATGGCAAACTCTGGATATCCATTTTTTAGAAGCCATTGTAATGCATCTTCATCACCTCTAATTGCATTAGAAAGCGCTGCTAATTCTGGATAACCGTTTTCTAATAACCATTTAAAAAAATCTTTTCTGCCATCAATAGCTTTGCCAAAAGATAGTAGAATTTTTACATCGTATTGTTCTATACTATTCATAAACTTTCGACTCAATTCCTATTAACTTCAATTTGCCAGCAATAATATCCAATTCAGTTTTTGATATTTTTTCAAGTCCTTGGGCAGGAGTTTCCCTTTCTATAGGATAAATCATTACATATTCAGGATTAATCTGTTCAATATATTTCATCCAGAGATTAATCTCCTCTTCTGTAGTGTTGTCAATTAATTCATTCAGATATTTACCTCTCAAAAAAAGAGTTTGAATAATCAATTTTCCTTTAAATCGTTTAAGGTTTTCAACAACATCAGATATTTTAATGCTTTCTGAACAACGATTAATCAAATGAAACATTCTATCTGTTCCACAATCTAGCTTCAATATATTGTTATCAAGTTTTAGAATCGATTGCATTACTTTCTCATCATTAAGCAAGCCCGCATTTGACAAAAGGGTTGTTTTGGCATTTGGTACGTATTTATTTCTCATTAATATTATATCATCAACAATTTCAGAAAAATCAGGATGAATAGATGGCTCGCCATTTCCTGCAAAAGTGATAGAATCAATCGCTATTTTATTTTCTTTCAGTTCAATAAGTTTTCTTTCAAGTTCTGTTTTTAATTCAATTCGAGTTGGTAGTATAATTTTTTGATTCGATAAATCTTCATTCCAACCACATTCGCAATAAATGCAATTAAAATTACAAACTTTTTTATGAGTAGGTAATAAATTAATTCCGAGAGAAACACCTAATCTTCTGCTTTTTACAGGCCCAAATACTATATCACTAAATAAGAATCCACTCATTTCTTTAAAATATTTTTATAAATGCAAAGTTCAACATTTATTCTAAAACAACAAAACATACTTCAAAACGTTTAACTTATTCAAATTTTATTTAATTTTGGGTTTTATTAATATGATGATTTCTTTAAACGATATAAAAAGGCCAATTGCTGAAAATATTGATGTTTTTGAAAAAAAATTCAAAAAATCGATGCAGAGTCGTGTGCCTTTACTCGACATAGTAACCCGTTATATATTAAAGCGTAAAGGTAAGCAAATCAGACCTATGTTTGTTTTTCTTACTGCTAAAATATGTGGAACATTAAATGAGAAAACTTATAGAGCTGCTGCTTTAATAGAACTTTTGCATACTGCTACTTTGGTTCATGATGATGTGGTTGACGACTCTAACGAAAGACGAGGGTTTTTCTCAATAAACGCTTTATGGAAAAACAAAATTGCTGTTTTAGTTGGTGATTTTTTGCTTTCAAGAGGATTGCTTCTTGCAGTTGAAAATAATGATTTCGACTTATTAAGGATTGTATCACAGGCTGTTAAAGAAATGAGTGAAGGTGAACTTCTTCAAATTGAAAAAGCCAGAAATTTGGATATTAAAGAAGAAATTTATTATGAAATTATCAGAAAAAAAACAGCTTCATTAATAGCTTCTTGTTGTGCATGTGGTGCTGCATCAACTGGAAATAATTCAGACATTATCGATAAGATGCATCAGTTTGGAGAGTATGTTGGTATTGCATTTCAGATAAAAGACGATTTGTTTGATTATGAAAAGAGCAGAGAAACCGGCAAACCTAATGGAATTGATATAAAAGAGCAGAAAATGACTCTTCCATTAATTTATATGCTTAATAATTCAGATACGATTGAAAAGAGGAAAGCTATAAGTATTGTAAAAAGACATCACAATAATCCACAAAAAGTTGCCGAACTAATAGAAAAAGTGAATAAAAGTGGTGGAATTGAGTATTCGAAAACTAAGATGGACGAATATAAAACCAAAGCTTTGGCAATACTTTTAGATATGCCAGATAGTGAATCAAAAACGGCAATGGAAAATTTAGTTAATTTTACAATAAACAGAAATAAATAAAAAAATATGCGAAAAATTCTTTTATTATTAATTGTGTTAATTTCTAACAATTTGTTTTCTCAGGACTTACAATCTGATTTTTGGGAAAATGGGCAAAAGGTTAGAGAAGGAAAGCTAAAAGATTCATTGAGAGATGGAAAATGGACTTGGTGGTATAAAAACGGACAATTATGGAAAGAAGGGTTTTATGTAAAAGGAGAAAAAACAGGTAAATGGGTAGCTTTTTATGATGATGGGAAAAAGCAAAGTGAAGAGTATATTGAAAATGGAAGCAATATTTATTGGTTTGCAAATGAACAGAAAAAAAGTGAAGGGAAAATTGTAAACAGAAAACCCGAAGGAAAATATACTTATTGGTGGGAAAATGGAAATATAAAAGAAGAATATACATATAAAAATGGGTTGAAGCAGGGTTCTACATTTGCATTTCATAAGAATGGACAAAAAGGTTTTGATGGCTTTTACATAGATAATAAGCTCAATTGCTATGGTTTATGGTGGCATGAAGATGGCAGTAAAGAAATGGAAGGTAAACTAAAAGATGATTTGCAAGACAGTACTTGGATTTTTTATTCTAAAAACGGTAATTTAGCAAGCAAGGGTAACTTTACAGAAGGTAAACAAAATGGTATTTGGATTTACTATTATGAATCTGGAGAAAAGTGGAAAGAAGGTAAGTTTGATAACGATAAGAAAGTAGGTAAATGGATAACCTTATTCGAGAATGGGAAAAAATTTAAAGAAGGCAATTTTATTAACGGTAATGAATCAGGTGAGTGGAAGCAATGGTATAAAGATGGGAAATATGAGCATATTGGAAATTTTTTGCTTGGGAAAATGGATGGGAAATGGGAAGGATGGTATCAAAATGGTAAAAAGCAATATGAAACATATTATTCAGATGATTTAAAAAATGGTATTGACAATTTTTGGTATGAAAATGGCATAAAAAAAAGCGAAGGGAGTTATAAAAAAGGGAAAAAAGATGGCAAATGGACAGAATGGAGTGAAAAAGGAGTTATTATAACGCAAGAAAATTATAAAGAAAATCTAAAAGATGGTCTTTCTGTGTATTATGACAATTTTGGGATAAAATATAAAGAGCAATCCTTTATAAATGGACATCCAGATGGTAAATGGATACAATATAATCAAAGAGGAGGGAAATCTGCAGAAGGGGTTTACAATCAAAATCTTAAAGATGGAACTTGGCAGTATTGGGATGCACAAGGTAATTTAGTTTATAAAGTGATTTATAATAAAGGAAGAAAAATTAAAGAAGAAAAACCTTTTGAAACAAAAAAGAAAAAACAAGATGATAATCCATTATTTAAATAATAATCAAATAAATATAACAAACAAATGAAATCAGAACATAAACTTTTTAAAGGGAAAACGCTTGCAATTCTCTCCGGTGGAGGAGATACGCCAGCAATAAATTCAAGTATTGAATCGGTAAGAAATAGAGCATCAATGCTAGGTTATAAAGTTTACGGGATTAGAAGTGGCTGGAAAGGTCTGTTAGGTGAAGGTGATATCGTTGATTTAACTCACCAACCCTATGATGGATGGTATGGTGGTACCGCATTGCGTTCGAGCAGAACCAATCCTTTTCCATCAAAGAAAAATCCTGAAAACAGAGTTCCTCAAATTTTAGAAAATCTTAAAAAATACAAAATTGATGTTTTAGTAACCATAGGTGGTGATGATACAAATGGTGCTGCAAAAAGATTGTATGAAACAGAAGGAATTCCAGTAATTGGATTTCCGAAAACCATTGATAATGATTTGAGAACTCAAACCATGCATAATTTCAAGGGTCAAAACATTGAAGCTGTTTTATGCCCTGGATTTCCTTCAGCAGCTCAAGCTATTGCCGAATTTACCGGTAAATTAAAAACAACAGCAGAATCGCATTCAAGAGTTATGGTTTTGGAAGTTATGGGTCGTGATGCGGGTTGGTTAACAGGTTCAGCCTTATTTGGCGGTGCTGATATGGCATTAGTTCCTGAATTTGAAATAACTAAAGAAAGAAAAGATTTCTTTTTCGAATCAGTAAAAGAAACGTATATGCGTTCTCCTAAAAAAATGCTTATAATTCCTGTTTCTGAAGGCGTTAGATGGTATGACGAAAAATCGGGCAAAGTAGATGTTGTTTACGCTAGTTCAGAAGTAGATGAATACGGACATCCCAGATTTGGAGGCATAAGCGGCATTATTGCATCTGAAATTTCACAGAAATTAGGTATTGATGCAAGAGCTCAAATAACAGGCTATTATGCAAGAAGTGGTAATTGTAACAACTACGATCGCCGACTTACAACTACATTGGCTGATAAAGTAGTAGATTTGCTATTAAGAGAAGAATATGGGCAAATGCCAACAATCAGTAAAATAGTACCTCATCAAGAACTTGAAGAATTTAATACTTCTTCAGTTGATATGGGGGCTATTGGAAATAAACCTTTATCAATGCAGTATTACGACGTAAATAAATTCAGATTTACAGAAGCTTATCACGACTTCCTTGGTAATGTTTTAGATAAAAAATATTATCAGGATTTTGATTATGATTTTCCTATAGTATTACCTAAAAAATAAAAATAAAAAAAGTCCTGAAATTTTTCAGGACTTTTTTTTATTTATTGTCAATCAACAACTTTTTAAACTTTACAAAGATATCTGTGTTTTCCATAAATCCCATAAACTCTTCGGCACCTGGACCAAAGGCAAAAACAGGAACCATAACGGCGGAATGATCTGTAGTTGAGTATTTTGCATTAAATGTGCCTTTGTCCCAATTTCCACCAATTAAAGAAAGTCCACCCGTTTCATGATCGCCTGTTACTACAATTAAGGTTTCTCCGTTTTTTTCAGCATAATCAAGAGCTAAACCTACAACACTATCAAAATCAAGCATTTCTTTAATCAGATAATCCGGATTATTATCATGACCAGACCAATCTATTTGAGAACCTTCTATCATCATAAAAAAACCTTTTTTGTTTTTTTCAAGAAGAGAGATAGCTTTAACTGAAGATTTTGCCAACATATCTCCTCGCCCTTCCGACATTTTTGGAGGATGATCAGCATATAGCAAACCCGCCAACTTACCAGATTGTGCATTATCAAGTTGATTTATAGAAGTTATAACTTGGTATTGCTTTTTAATCAAACCATCAATTAAATTCACACTATCTTTACGGGCATTAAAATATTTTAAACCACCACCTATAAATACATCAATATCTGTTTTAAGGTACCATGGTGCAATTTCTTCGTAATTTCCTCTATTAGCCACATGAGCTATAAAAGAAGCTGGAGTGGCATGGGTAACGGCACATGCTGTAACCATCCCCGTTGATAAGCCTTTGTTTTCTGCCATCTCAAGAATCGTAGGCAAAACTTTCAGATTAGAATCTACCGCCAGATATCCATTTTTGGTTTTAGTGCCAGTTGAAAAAGCTGTGCCTCCTGCAGCAGAATCAGTAATATAATCATTTGCAGAATAGGTCTTATGAAATCCAATACAGCGAAACTTCGCAATGTTAAGATTATCTTTTTTTACGGTAAGTGCAGCATAAATCTGCGAAGTAGCCATACCATCGCCAATTAAAAAAATAATATTTTTTGGCTTTTTGTTTGTCTTTGTCTGTGCATTTAAATTGTTGTTAATCTGAATTATACAGATTAACACTACATAAAAAATAAAAGTCTTTTTTATCATGATCTGTTTTTTTCTATTCACTTTTTTTACTGCTCACAATGTTAGCTGATTGCATATTTGTAAGCTTTATCAATACTGCATTATATATTTTTGAAAATTCTTTAATTCTATAAGTATAATATTGCATGCTGTCAAACAGTTGATTGCGTGTAATATTATGCTTTTTAAAGATAAAATCATAATAATGTTTGGTATAAATTTTAAGATTGTCTGGTTCTTTCTGAGAAATATTTAGTAATTCAGCCTCTGCAATGTAGCAATCGATTAATACGTCAACCATTTGTTTGTGATTTAAAATATCAGTATTTACGTATTGATTGTTTTGTTTTTTGCAGGCTGAAATAAAAATTACAATTACAAATAAAAAATATAACTTTCTCATATTCTATCTGTTAAAAGTTAAACGTTTTCCTTTTATATCGTCATTAAAAATCGTATCATTAAAAATCAGATTCCCATTTACAAAAGTTTTCATCACTTTGTTTGTAAAGGTTTCGTTTTCAAAAGGGGACCATCCGCATTTATAATAAATATTTTCTTTATTTACCATCCAGTTTTGATTTGGTTTTACAATAACCAAATCAGCATAATAGTTTTTTCTAATATAACCTCTCTTGTTAATATTAAATAAAATAGCCGGATTATGGCACATTTTTTCAATAATTTTTTCTAAGCTAATCATTTTGTTTTCAGATAATTGAAGCATTGCAACCAATGAATGCTGAACCAAAGGTCCTCCGGATGGCGCTTTTGAATATTTATTTTGTTTTTCTTCAAAAGTATGTGGAGCGTGATCTGTTGCAATTACATCTATTTTATCTAAAATTAAAGCTTTTATCAATGCTTCACGATCATCTATTGATTTTATAGCAGGATTCCATTTAATAAGGCTAGCTTTCTTCTTATAGTCCTCATCGGAAAACCAAAGATGATGTGCACATACTTCGGAAGTAATTCTTTTTTCTGACAAAGGAATTGAATTATCGAATAAATCAACTTCTTCTTTAGTAGATAAATGTAAGATATGCAGGCGGGTATTATGCTTTTTTGCCAGCTCTATTGCAAAAGATGAAGATTTATAACATGCCTCACTACTTCTTATAGTTGGATGTGCTTCAATTGGAATATCATCTCCATACTTTTCCTGAAATACTTTTAGATTTTCTTTTATGGTAGGTTCGTCTTCGCAATGTACTGCTATCAAAAGTTTTGATTTTGAAAAAATTTGTTCCAGCGTTTCTTTGTTATCAACCAACATATTGCCTGTAGAAGCACCCATAAAAACCTTTATACCACAAACATTTAATGGATTTGTTTTTAAAATTTCATCCAGATTGTTGTTTGAAGCGCCCATATAGAAGGAGTAATTTGCAAGAGATTTTTGTGCAGCTATTTGATATTTCTCTTCAAGTAATTCCTGTGTTAATGTTTGCGGATTGGTGTTTGGCATTTCCATAAAAGAAGTAACCCCACCAGCAACGGCAGCTCGGCTTTCAGTGAAAATTTCTCCTTTATGTGTTAAGCCTGGTTCTCTAAAATGTACCTGATCATCGATTATTCCAGGGAAAAGATAATTGCCTTCAGCATCTATAATCTCGAAATCGGGAAATAATTCATGCAAAACAGCAATATCTTTTTTATCAGAATAAATCTCAGTAATAAATTCACCATCTATTACTACTGAACCTATAAATGTTTGATTTTCATTAACTAAAGTTGCATTTGCAATTACATATTTTCCCATAATAAAAAGCTAAATATTGAAAAAAAAACCGCATTAAGCGGTCAATTAATTATTGTAAACGTTTATAAGTTTTAAACCAACTATTTATCTTCATACTTAAAACGCCAAAGAAAGCTTCTTTAAAAATTCGCTTGCTCATCTTTGAAGTACCTTCTGTGCGATCAGTAAAAATAATTGGCACCTCAACTACGTTAAAGCCTAATTTCCATGCAGTAAACTTCATCTCAATCTGAAAAGCATAACCCATAAAACGTATTTTGCTTAGGTCGATTGCTTTTAAAACTTCTGCACGATAACATTTGAAACCGGCAGTTGTATCCATTATATCCATTCGGGTAATAAACCTCACATAAATAGATGCGAAATAAGACATTAGCACACGTCCCATGGGCCAATTAACTACATTTACACCTTTGATATATCTTGAACCAATAGCAACATCGCCACCTTTATTAGCACATGCATCATATAATTTTGACAAATCTTCAGGGTTGTGCGAGAAATCTGCATCCATCTCAAATATAAATGAATATCCTTTTTGCAAAGCCCATTTGAAACCATGAATATATGCTGTTCCGAGTCCAAGTTTCCCTTTTCTTTCTTCAATAAATAATTTCTCAGGAAATTCTTGAATAAGTTTTTTTACAATAATTGCAGTTCCATCAGGAGAATTGTCTTCAACTACCAATATATCAAATGATTGCTGAAGAGAAAATACCTTACGGATTATCTTCTCAATATTTTCTTTCTCGTTATAAGTTGGTATAATAACTATGCTGTCTGACACAGATTTATAATTTAATTATTAATAATATTCTTATTTTGATATTTAATATAAACGCTAATCACTCAGAGTTTAGTATTTAAAATGGTTATCAGCATTCATAATATAAGTTAATTACTTATTTTGTTTAACTAAAAATACGTAAACAGGAAAGTGATCGCTATAACCTCCTTGAAACGTATTGCCAACATAAGTTCGCCATGGATAGCCTGAAAACTGACCTTCTTTTTGTGTAAGAATTGATTTGTTAAACACTTTGGCTTTCAGAACTCTATATGTTTCGTAATTTTTCAAAACAAGTGGATAAGAAATAACAATCTGATCGAAAAGATTCCAAGAATCGCGGTAAGCCAAGCTTCCGATACCATCTTTAAACAATTTGTACATCGGATTATATAAATCGCCTGGCTGAGTTTCTTCAATTGATTTTCTGGCTTTTAAGTATTTTAAAAGGCTAACATCGGTAGGGTCATCGTTTAAATCGCCCATAATAAATATTTTTGCATTAGCATCTTTTTGCATAATTGAATCGGCAATAGAACGCGAAAGCATAGCTGCTCTAATGCGTTTGGGTTCACTTGCTTTTTCGCCACCACGACGTGAAGGCCAATGATTTACAATAATATGTATCATTTCACCATCATATAAACCCGAAACTACCAATTGGTCGCGACTTAAAAACCCAGTATCATTTGGCATTGTTAGTCTTACAGGATAACTGTTTGTTACTGTAAAATGTGCTTTTTGATATATTAAACCTACATCAACACCTCTGCGATCGGGTGAATCGTAGTGTACGATTCCAAAATCCATTGCTTTTAATGCAGGTTGATTTATCAAATCTTGTAAAACACTTCTGTTTTCTATTTCTGAAAACCCCATAATTGATGGACCCCCTTTTACTTGTTCGTCACCAATTTGTGATACTATTTCAGATATATTTTTTAGTTTAATTTTATATTTATCTCCATTCCACTTGTTTACACCTTCAGGTGTAAATTCATCATCCAATATATCTTCTTGATTTATTGTATCATATAAATTTTCAATATTATAAAATCCAATACAACCAATTTTTACCGTTTTCTTTTCTTGAGCTTGTGCCAAATTCAGATTTATCACAATCAGGCTAACAATTAATAGACTTATATGTCTGATATTTAATCGCATAAATGTAAGTTTAAATTTATTTACTGAAAAACAGTTTTTATAATTAACTTACAAAGATACATTCTTTTTGTTAACTGAATGAATTTTTAGCTTTCGCTTTTTATCTTTTATCAACTTTTAACAAATTTCATTCTATATCTAAAAATGTAATTGCTTCTTTTTTATTACTTTTGCAGAAAATTTAAATACTTTTAATGAAGAGTTTTCTACTTTTAATTATCCTGAGTTTAGGAATTTATAATCATCATTCTGGCATTTTTAATTCTGATGTCTCTAAAAATAATCCAGCTACTAAAAAGCTAAATCAGCGACTTTTTGTAATTGAAAGAAATATGAACAAAAATACAGTTTGCTACGATGCTAATATTTTGCAAAATGGCAAATTGAATGCTGAAGATCCGATAGATGCTTATTGGGTAGATTATGCTACTAATGGTCAACGTTCTGAATTAAATTACATTCAACGTAAAATGGCTTATGGATTTAGTTATGAAAAAAATGCTAATGGCAGCATCTATATTACATTAAAAGCTTTTGAAAAAAGGAAGTTACTGCTTACTCAGGATGCCAAAGGAAATTCTTCTGCATTGCTTAAAATTAATGGCTTAGATGCTAAACTTACAAAAATTTTTGTAACAGCCAAACCTAAAATGTATACTTCTGTAGAATTTATTGAGCTCTATGGTATTGATATTAAGACAGGTAAAGCCTTATACGAGAAAATTACAAATTTATAGTTTAAGCTCATCTGTTTACAATCAGCTTGTTACACTTTGATGATTTTGAAACATCTTCTCTTTGATTTATTTCATTAATTTTGCAAAAATTTTAAAGCAATAAACATTGCAAACATCAGAATATCTTAAAATATTTGCCGGGAATAAAGTTGTTTCCGGCTTAAGTGATTTTATCAGTAATGCAACAAAAACTTTTGCAAATATCAAAGGGCTTAGTGGCTCTTCACTTTCAGTAATTGCCAGCGTTGTTATTAAACAAGATATTAAAAATCACATCTTTATATTAGAAAATAAAGAAAGTGCTGCATACTTTTACAACGATTTGGAAAATATTGCAGGAGAAAGCAATTTCGATTATAATAATAAAAATATTTTATTTTTTCCTACTTCATATAAACGTCCTTACCAGACTGAAAATGTAGAAAATGCAAATATTTTGCTTCGTTCAGAAGTTTTAAATAGACTAAGTAATTCGCAGAAAAATACTGTTATCGTTACTTATCCCGAAGCACTTTGCGAAAAGGTAATAACCAAGAAAAGTCTCCTGAAAAACACACTGAAACTTAAAAAAGGGGAAAGTGTAAATCATGATTTTATTACGGATATTTTGATTGAATACGAATTTGAACGTGTTGATTTTGTGGTTGATGCCGGACAATTTGCAATCAGAGGCGGAATTGTGGATGTTTTTTCTTTTTCTAATGATTATCCTTATCGTATTGAATTTTTTGGCGATGAAGTGGAATCAATCCGTACTTTTGATCCGGTAAATCAGTTGTCGAAACAACAACTTGAGAAGATTACAATTTTACCCAATATTCAGTTGCAAAGATTTACAGAATTCAGAGATAGTTTTTTTAGTTTTGTTCCTGAGAATGCGGTGGTATGGATTGAAAATCTGGAGTTTGCTTCCGATAAAATTAATCTGGAATTTACTAAAGCGGAAACGGCTTTTAAAGAAATTGAAGTTGATACCGGACATTTGAAACCTGCTGAATTATATATGAATTCAAGCGAGTTTCATAAAAAAATACTTGATTTTAAAATTATTGAAATTGGGAGTCAATGCAGTTTAAATCATAGTAATGAATTTGTTTTCAACACCTCGCATCAGCCAGCTTTCAATAAAAAATTCGATTTACTTGCCCAAAATCTGATTAATAATAAAGAAAACAATTTCTTTAATTTTATTGCTACCGAAAACCAAAAACAGGTTGAACGTTTGGCTAAGATTTTTAAAGAGATTAATACGGATGGCAGAGAAGTGTCGTTTATTCATTTAAATTGCTCTATAAATGAAGGTTATATTGATTATGACAATAAAATTTGCTGTTTTACTGATCATCAAATTTTTGAAAGATATCATAAATACACCATCAACAAACAAGCTGAAAACAAGCAGAATCTTACACTAAAAGAGCTTTATGAACTTCAGCCGGGTGATTTTGTAACGCATGCCGACCATGGTATAGGTCGCTATGGCGGTTTGGAGAAAATTAATAACAATGGTCGCGAGCAAGAATGTATCCGTTTGATTTATAAAGATGAAGACATTCTTTATGTTAGCATACATTCTTTACATAAAATTTCGAGATATTCGGGTAAAGAAGGTGCTTCGCCTGCTATGCACAGATTGGGTTCGCAGGTTTGGCAGAATCTGAAAAACAAAACCAAACAGAAGGTTAAAGATATTGCCAAAGAGCTTATTAAACTTTATGCCGAAAGAAAATCGGCCAAAGGGTTTGCTTATCAGGCCGATTCTTACCTGCAAAACGAACTTGAAGCTTCGTTTATTTACGAAGATACTCCCGATCAGCTAAAAGCCACCATTGATGTAAAACGCGATATGGAATCGGATTCTCCTATGGACCGCCTGGTGTGCGGCGATGTGGGTTTTGGCAAAACAGAAATTGCAATCAGGGCTGCTTTTAAAGCCGTAAGCGATAGCAAACAGGTGGCTGTGCTGGTTCCAACTACCATTCTGGCACTTCAGCATTTTAAAACTTTCAGCGAAAGACTTGATGATTTTCCGTGTAAGATTGAATATATCAACCGTTTTAAAAGTACTGCCCAAAAAACAATTATTCTTAAGGAACTAGAAAAAGGAAATATTGATATACTGATAGGTACGCATCGATTGGTAAGTAAAGATGTGAAGTTTAAGGATCTGGGATTGCTGGTGATAGACGAGGAACAGAAATTCGGGGTTGCCATTAAAGAAAAACTGAAACAACTGAAAGTGAATGTGGATACATTGACGCTTACTGCCACACCTATACCGCGTACGCTGCAATTTTCGCTAATGGGTGCCCGCGATTTATCTATCATCAATACGCCTCCACCTAATCGTTTTCCGGTTCATACCGAACTGCATGCCTATAACGAAGAAATTATCAGAGATGCCGTTCTGACTGAAGTTTCGAGAGGCGGACAGGTTTTCTTTATTCACAACAGGGTGCAGAATATTATGGAAGTGGCTGGTATGCTGCAACGATTGCTTCCCGACCTGAAAGTAGCTATTGGGCACGGACAGATGGAGGGTCATAAACTGGAACAGATTATGCTCGATTTTATTGACGGCGAATATGATGTGCTGCTGGCTACCACCATTATCGAAAGCGGGCTTGATATTCCGAATGCCAACACTATTATTATAAACGAAGCCCATACTTATGGCTTGAGCAATCTGCATCAGCTGAGGGGAAGAGTGGGAAGATCGAACAAAAAATCGTTCTGTTATCTGCTGGCTCCGCCTATGACGGTGCTTTCTGATGAAGCCCGCAAACGACTGAAAGCCATCGAAGAATTTGCCGAAATCGGCAGCGGTTTCAATATTGCTATGCGAGATTTGGATATAAGAGGTGCAGGCGATATTTTGGGTGGCGAACAAAGTGGTTTTATCTCCGAAATTGGTTTTGATATGTATCACAAAATTCTGGATGAAGCCATTAGCGAACTAAAAGACAATGAATACAGAGATTTGTATCATACCGAAGATGAGGAGGTGCAGGAATTTGTAAAAGAATGTACCATAGAAACCGATATGGAAATAATGATTCCGGACGATTACATACAAAACATAAGCGAACGCCTTAGTCTATACAAAGAACTCGATAGCCAGGAAACCGAAGAGCAATTGGCTTTGTTCTGTTCTAAATTGGTTGACCGATTCGGAAAAATACCACAAGCCACTCTGGAACTGCTCGATACCATACGCCTGCGGACTCTGGCTAAGAAAAACGGTATCGAAAAAATTATACTGAAACAAAATAAGTTTATCTGCTTTTTTATTGCCAACGAAGATTCGCCGTTTTACCAATCGGCTGAGTTTAATCATTTTTTACAATATATACAAAAGCATCCTGCCAAGGTAAATATGAAAGAAAACAAAGGTAGATTGTCGGTAGTTTTTGAAGATGTAGTAAGCATTAAGCAAGCTTTGGGTATAATGAAAGAGATTGAGGGATAGGATATGCAGGATTTTTTTGAAGATATTAAGCAATAATGAATATAGAATTTATTGTTCTTAATTAAGGACATTTAGAAGGAATTTTTTCCCATCCTTCAGCAGGTGCTTCTATAATACAATCTGGCACAGGATAATCTAACAATAATAGGCAATTATCAGGATTATCAGGATTAAATTTAACATAGAATCGCGTATGAACCAAATCGTATCTTTTTTCATAAATATTTTGCATAGCTTTAAACCTTTTATTTTTGACTAAATAATTAAAATCAAACATAAAACTAGATTCTGTTGTACTTTTGAAACTAATAATCACTCCAATGGAATATTTAAATTTTTTTTCTAATTGATAATCCTCTATTAATCCCTTAATTACAAAAAACATTAATATAGAAACCAAAAATGATATTTTCAATATTTTCTTTTTCCTATCATTCATTTCTGATGTAATTTGATTATTAACTACTTTATCGCCTTAATTTTCTACAAAAATATAAAATTTTAATACATCCCGCCAAAGTAAATATGAAAGAAAACAAAGGCAGATTGTTGGTAGTTTTTGAAGATGTAGTAAGCATTAAGCAAGCTTTGGGTTTAATGAAAGGAATAAGAGATTATTTCCTAAGTAAAAAATAATAATTCAATGAATATTTGAAAAACAGCTATAAAGATTTTATTTAAGTTTTTTAAAATCATCGGCACAAAACATTGGTTTAGTATTACTTCCAACCTTATCTTGCGAAAAATAAACAGCTTTTCCAGTGGCAGCTTCTATCAGAAATTTCCAGCAAATACTTCCATTTTCTTCGCTGCCAATTTTGTGCAAAAACAATACTTTATCGTCTTTTTTTAAAATTGCTGCTTCAATTTCATCCTTAGTAGCAAATTTCACTTTGCCTTGATAATATTTTTTGAGTTTTTCGGTTGTATTTATTTCATTTGCAACTTCTTCAGGCAATAGCCAAATTTCTTTATCGCCAACTTTACCCTCTATTTTCTGAACCAATTTAAAAATATCTGTATTTGGATTTTCGAGATTATAGCGAACAAAAAATTGCATAAACTGCAAAACTCCGCCAAGTTTATACAAATATTCTTCATCATCTGCATCAATATACGAAAGCGGAACCGATGCCAAATCGGGCATTTCATTCAAATTTGAAGCTTTGCCTCCCAGTACCAGATTAAGCATTTTGTATTTCAATATTTTGCCTTTTACTTCCATGCTTGCTTCCGATAAAATAATAAAAGAATTATTTTTAACCTTCTTCTTTACAGAGAATTCCTTATTGCTTATTACTTCGTAAGGCGTAATTTTCCAAAATGCTTCAACTGCATTTACCAGTGTTTGATTAAATCCTGTAAAAGGATTTGCATCCATTACAACCATGGTGGTTGTTTTCATAAAATCATTGTAATCAGTTTCTTTTGCAAGGTTTATCTGCGAAAAACTACTCAAAGAGCAAAAGAAAATGAAAAAGAAAAAACAGTTTCGCATAATGGAATTACTATTTAACGGATATTTTGACAAACTTCGATTTGTAAACACTATCATCAAACTGAACTTCTACAAAATAAATTCCTTCTTTTAGGTTAGAAATATCTATTTTACGTGATAGAATACTGCTATTCACTATATTTACGTAATTATTTCCGTTTAGCGATACAATTCTGATTCCCTTTACCCATTTTTCGGTTGGCAAACTAATATTAAGCTCATTGTTGGCTGGATTGGGATATACTAAAATATTATTAATATCATCCATCTTGTTTATACCAATTGCTTTTTGATTATGATAAACCGCTTTATTTAAATAAGTTGGCAATACTGCTGTGGAGCTGTATGTGTTATTATAAAAATAAGAAACTTCAAAATTTAATGGTTTATATAAAAACATACTGTTGCTAACTTCATCATAACAAATCGGATAAGTATATGGATTTTGCTGAAAATTCATAAATGTATCAGCCTGAATATCATAATGCGAAGGAAAAGAGGACATATAAAGCTTGTTGTCAGAAAAAATAGGTTCGTAAAAAGCATCAACAAATTCTTGAAACAAAACCGTTTCTATTGCTAAGCTTGCTTTGTCGAGGCTCAGTACCGCAAAACGGGGTGCACCGGTTGCAATTCCAACATTTATATAAATCTTTGCATTGCTATTAATTAAATGGGTATTGTATGAAGGAAACCACGAACTGTAAGTTGCAGTTAAAGTACTAACGGTATCCTGCAGATTTAGGTCAATTATCTGAATAGTGGTATCAAACAGCAAATAGGCTCTGTTCATATCTACTAATAGATCAATAGGCATCATCTTTACTTTATTGGTATCCAACGAAAAAACCAAATTTTTGCTACTTAAATTAAACACTTCAAAAAAGGGAGCCTCTGAGCGAGAAATTACCAAATAATCAGCATTATTACCAATCAAATTGGCTGATGTTGTTTGAAAAGTATCAATAATAACATTGGTGTTTATGTTGTAAACAAAAATTTTATCGTTGCTTACAAATAATTGATTACCAATCAGTTTCATATCATCCAACTCGGTAGTATCAATAACAATATATTGATTTTGCGGATATTGAACATAAGCCAATATATTATTTGTAATAAAACCTGAGTGAACAAATAATTTACCTTCGGGCTGTCCAAAAACAGCGAAAGGGAAAAACAAAAAGATAAATTTTAAAACTCTCATATCATTGCATTTTATAAACAACGTAATTATTCAACGAAAATTATAATTCAAAGATAAGAAAATATGTGAAATGGTTGCATAAACTTTTTTGAAAATAAAGTGTTTATATGCTGAATCAACTTAATATCTTTATCTTATGAAAAGAAATTTTATCTTTATTTTATTTATCGGAATGATATCGCTATCATTCACCTCAAAATTAAATGCTCAAACAGCTGGAACATTAACTTTTACTTACACTCAAACAGCACCTTCTGCCTCAGCTACAAAAAATGTAATGGCAATATGGATAGAAGATAATTCTGGAACATTTGTAAAAACCAAAATGCGTTATTGGAGTAATAGCACCAACGATCATTTACCAAGCTGGGTTTCAAAATCGGGTCAGAGTGTGGTAGATGCTACAACAGGAGCTACCAGAACAGCTGCCACAGCACCTACTGCTTTTGGTGCAAAAACCATTACTTGGGACGGCAAAAATGCTGCAGGAACTTTGGTTGCTGATGGCGTTTACAAAGTTTTTGTAGAAAGTTCTTATTGTAATCCAGAACCTTCAAACGGACAACATTGGATTATTACCAGTTTCACTTTTACAAAAGGAACAACAACTGATCATCAAACGCCAACCGGACCAACTAATTTCAGCAATATTTCTTTAGATTGGGTTCCTAATTTTACTGCAGTTGAAGAAGTTAAGGAAAATGCTTTTTTAAATGTATTTCCAAACCCAAGCAAGGGAAATATTACCATAAATTACAAAGATGCAAAAAGAATTGTAGTTGAAAATGTATTGGGTTCTGTTGTTTACGAAGAAAAAATAAATACAATTGGTATGGGTAGCAAAACTCTTGATTTGAAAAAATATTCAAATGGAGTTTATATAGTAAAAATTGAATCAAGAAATTCAGGAAAAATTATTGAACAAAAATTATTGTTAAACAAATAGTTTCACAAAGTATTTAATTGTATTCGTTATTGAATAGAACTATAAAAAAAGGAGGCAAATTTGCCTCCTTTTTTTGTTATGCCATCAGTTTTTTATATCTGATTCGTTTTGGTGCTTCATCGCCCAGTCGTTTTTTGCGATTTTCTTCATATTCTGAATACGAACCTTCAAAGAAATAAACCTGCGAATCGCCTTCGAAAGCAAGTATATGTGTTGCTACACGGTCTAAAAACCAACGATCGTGCGAAATAATAACGGCACAGCCTGCAAAGTTTTCCAACCCTTCTTCTAATGCTCTTAATGTATTGATATCAATATCGTTTGTAGGCTCATCGAGTAATAAAACATTGGCTTCCGATTTTAAAGTTAAAGCCAAATGCAAACGATTGCGTTCGCCACCTGAGAGTACGCCGGTTTTCTTACCTTGATCGGCACCGCTAAAGTTGAAACGAGCTACATAAGCTCTCGAATTAATGAGTCTGCCTCCCATTTGTATTTGTTCATTGCCTTCCGAAATTACTTCCCATACATTTTTTTCGGGATCGATAGATGCATGTTGCTGATCTACATAGCCAATTTTAACGGTTTCACCCACTTCAAATGTTCCGCCATCTGGATTTTCGTTACCCATTATTAAACGGAATAAAGTAGTTTTTCCCGCACCATTAGGCCCGATAACGCCAACAATACCTGCCGGTGGCAACGAAAAGTTCAGGTTTTCGTAAAGAATTTTATCACCATAAGCTTTTGAAACATTGTTAACTTCAATAACTTTAGATCCCAAGCGTGGCCCATTGGGTATAAAAATCTCGAGTTTTTCTTCTTTTTGTTTGGTATCTTCGCTCATCATTTTTTCGTAAGCCGACAAACGGGCTTTGCCTTTGGCATGACGGGCTTTGGGTGCCATTCGAACCCATTCCAATTCGCGGTCGAGTGTTTTCTTGCGTTTCGATTCGGTTTTTTCTTCCATTTCCATACGCTTGGTTTTTTGATCTAGCCATGATGAATAATTGCCTTGCCAAGGAATGCCTTCGCCTCTGTCGAGTTCGAGTATCCAGCCGGCAACATTATCGAGGAAGTAACGATCGTGAGTTACAGCAATAACAGTACCTTTGTATTGTTGTAGATGTAGTTCGAGCCATTCAATAGATTCGGCATCTAAGTGGTTGGTAGGCTCATCGAGCAGCAGAATTTCGGGTTCTTGCAATAATAATCGACACAGAGCTACTCTGCGGCGTTCGCCACCCGACAGGTTTTTTATAGGAGTTTCGCTTTCGGGGCAACGTAATGCATCCATTGCTCTTTCTAGTTTGGCATCTAGTTCCCATGCATCGTGATGCTCGAGCAGTTCGGTAACTTCCCCTTGACGATTAATGAGTTTTGTCATTTCGTCATCATTCATTGGTTCAGCAAATTTATTGTTGATTTCTTCGTATTCTTTAAGCAAATCAACTACTTCCTGCACACCTTCTTCAATAATTTCTTTAACGGTTTTATTATCATCAAGTTCTGGTTCTTGAGAAAGATAACCTACTTTATAACCTGGCGAAAAAACTACATCACCAATAAATGATTTTTCTAATCCTGCTATTATTTTAAGCAAAGTAGATTTACCACTGCCATTTAAACCAATAATGCCAATTTTAGCACCATAATAAAATGAAAGGTATATGTCTTTTAAAACCTGTTTGTTAGGTGGAAATATTTTCCCAACACCCACCATCGAAAAAATAATTTTCTTATCGTCAGCCATACTATTTTCTTTTTTTGCAAATTTAAGAAATTTAAAACAGAGTTTGAAATCAATTTACAGTTAGCAGTTAGAATTTATATTTTTATTGATGATAGGAAGAGTAGAAAGGGAAATCTGTTTTGTTATTTCATTAATTGTTTAACCCAAATTAATCAATAGGAGACTTGAAAAGTCGAACAATTTGATATAGTTGGGTTAATCCCGATTAATTTATTGTTTTAAATTATTTCAAATGAGCAATTTGGATTTAATGTTTCAGTATTACTCAGATGAACACGTATTATACAGATTATTATTTATGTTAAACTCTAAATAAGCCTTTACTTTCTATTATAATTTTAAATGAATAACTAAGTAACTAATTCATCCTCTCTTATCAATGTTATAAACTCTATTTGATTTCCTCAATTTTTTCATCATCTTCCTCTTCAAACATTTCAATCATAGGTTTATTAAAACGCTTGGTAGTAATGCGATGTTCGAGACTCAAAAGCAACGAAGGCAGTAAGAACAAATTGCAAATAATTCCCAAAAGCAATGTGAATGAAATTAATAAGCCCATTGCCTGTGTGCCACCAAAAGTAGAAAGCATAAAAATTGAAAACCCAAGGTATAAAACAATAGAAGAGTAAATCATACTATAGCCAGCTTCGCCTAAAGCATAAACAACAGATTCTTTGATGTTTCCTTTATTGATGCGAAGTTCTAACCGATAACGCGATAAAAAATGTATGGTATTATCAACCGAAATCCCAAGTGCAATACTAAAAATCAGAATAGTAGAAGGCTTAACTGAAATTCCATAATAACCCATCATGGCAGCTGTCATCAGCTGAGGGATTAAATTAGGTATCAGAGAAAGAATAATCATTCTAATAGAACTAAATAAAACAGCCATCAACAGAGCGATAAGAATAATTGCAAGTATTAAGCTTTGTGCCAAATTTTTAATCAGATAATTGGTTCCCTTCAAAAAAACAACACTGGTACCTGTAATTTTCACATCATACTTTTCCGGATTAAAAATGCTGTCAATTTTTGGTCTCAAGCTCTTCTGAATTCTGTTAATGTCATTAGTGCCAATATTTGCCATTTGAACACTGATACGGGTTTGCCTCAAATTGGTATCAACAAATGAATTGAGTATTGTTCTTTTGTTGTTATTTACTTTGGGTAAATATTCAGCCATAAAACTCATTTCGCTGTTATCGGGCAATTGATAGTAATCAGGATTTCCGTTATAAAATGCTTGTTTTGCAAATTTTACAACTTCGGCTATCGAAAGAGGTTTCGATAATTCGGGATAAGTTTTGATAACATCTTGTAATTCATCTATCTTTTTGATAAAACCCAATCGCATCACACCCTTATCTTTTTTGGTATCAATAGAAATTTCGAAAGGCATAATACCCTTAAAATTCTTTTCGAAAAACATCATATCCACATACAACGGATCTTTTTGTGGTATATCATCCACAATATTTCCTGTTGTTTTCAAAAGTGTAACGCCATAAATGCCAATACCTAAAACAATAAACATAGTCAGATAAACTATTTTACGTTTATAAGAAACAGTATGTTCAATCCATGCCAAAAATCTGTTGATGTTTTTATTATCGAGATGTTTAATATGATGCAATTCGGGTGGTGCCAAATAACTAAAGAAAATAGGAATTAAAACCAAAGTAAGTAAAAAAGTTGCCATAATGGTAATAGAAGCTACTATGCCAAATTCAACCAGAATTTTATTACCTGTAACGATAAAAGTTGCAAAACCCACTGCAGTAGTAGCATTGGTAAGCAAATTGGCTGTACCTATACGGGTAACAATGCGTGATAAGGCTTTAACTTTATTGCCATGTGCCCTAAATTCGTGATGGTACTTATTTAAAAAGAAAATACAGTTTTCAACACATATTATAATTAACAGTGGAGGTATAATTCCCGTAAGTATCGTAATTTTATAATTAAAAATAGCAATCAACCCCATCGCCCATACTACGGTAATTACTACAATAAGCATTGGGAAAACAACTGCTTTAAACGATCTGAAAAAGAAATACAGAGCCAATGAAGCTATTAAAAGAGAAAGTAAAACAAACATACGAAGTTCGTTTTCAACTTTTTTTGATGTAACTGTTCTGATATAAGGCAAGCCAGAGTAATGTACTTCAATGCCATTTTTCGAACTGAATGCATCAACATCCGTTTTAATGTCGTTAATAAGATCAACTCTGTTTTTTGTGTTTAACTTTTTCTTGTCAAGCGTAATAGCCATAATTGTGGCATCGGTTTGGCTATTAATCAGCAAACCATCATAAAAAGGCAGGTTTTGAATAATGTTTTTTATGCTGTCCAACTCTTCCTGTGTACGGGGCTTGTATTGTACTACCGGCTTAAAATCAAATTTTTTGCTACTGTCGTTTTTTGTAAGATAATAAAGCTTTGAAATCGACAGAACTTCTTCAACACCATCAATTTCTTTAATCTTATAAGTTAAATCGTGCCATGCATTAAACTTCTTCAGTTGAAATAAGCTGCTAT
>CAZWRD010000021.1:28155-32717 GCA_964636105.1 uncultured Bacteroides sp. | reverse complement strand
AGTTCTTAAGAGCTTACAGCAGCGGGAACTGTACGGGATTTACACCCGTTTCCCTATTAATTCCTTATCGGAAACCAAATTCGTGGCAAAAATACTTATTTTATTTTAACTCCATGTAATTTTTATTGTTTTTTTGAAAAAACCTCCATCTTATTGATTTTATCATACTTACTCTAATAAACTGATAATAAATTAAGAAATTGAAAAATTACTATCTTTGTATGCTTTTAAATTATTGACATTAAAAGTCTTAATAAATATAATCATGAGAAATAAATATTTACTTTTACTGATTACAACAATCGTTACAATATTCTTTTCTTGTACAAAGGAATCAATACCAGATAAATACAAAACAAAAAACGTGATAGTAATTGTTATTGATGGTGCAAGATATTCTGAAACCTGGGGCGACTCATCACATCAATTCATTCCATTTTTTGCAAATGAGATTTCGAAAAACGGAATAATTAATACTGAATTTTTTAATAATGGACCAACATATACACTTGCCGGACATAGTGCTCTTACAACTGGCAACTATCAGCAAATCAACAACACAGGAATAGAAGTTCCAATGTACCCCTCTGTTTTCCAATACTTAATAAAACACAAACAACTTAAGACTAATAATGCATGGATTATAAGTAGTAAAGACAAACTCGAAGTTTTAAATAATTGTTTATTAAATAGTTGGAATAACAAATATTCACCATCAACAAATTGCGGTATAAATGGATTGGGTAGCGGTTATAGAGATGACAGTATTAGCGTAGTTCGTTTAATTGAAACGCTCTCAAATTTTCATCCTCAATTACTTCTTTTTAATTTCAGAGATCCTGATTTTTCGGCACATACAGGCATTTGGAATAATTATATTGAAGGAATTAAAAATACAGATAAACTTACTTATCAGATTTGGAATTTTATAAACAGTAATCCTTTTTACAAAAACACAACTACCTTATTTATAACAAATGATCACGGAAGACATTTGGATAGTGTTTCCTCTGGTTTTACATCGCATGGTGATACTTGCATGGGTTGCAAGCACATAAACTTTTTTGCTTATGGTCCCGATTTTAAGAAATCTCAGATTATCAATACAAAAAGAGAATTAATTGATATTCCTGCCACTATAGCAGAATTACTACAATTTAAAACAGTTTATTTAAAAGGTAAAGTTATGCATGAATTATTTGATAATAAATAATATACATATAAATTATTCTTTCAAAGCATCCCAACCCTGAGCTTTTAAAGGTATAGCTGTTCCCTGAACAGTAATTAAATTTGCTCCACTATTTCTATCGGTAATATGTCCAATTATAGAAACATCTTTTAATTCCTTAACTTTTTCATAATCAGATTGAGGAATTGTGAAAAGTAATTCATAATCTTCGCCACCACTAAGTGCAGCAACGATAGGAACAATGTTAAACTGCTCCGCCAAAATAGCTGTTTCAGCATCTATTGGCACTTTTTCTTCATAAAGATTACATCCTTTATCTGATTGTTTACAAATATGCAATATTTCAGATGCCAATCCGTCTGAAATATCAATCATTGATGTTGGTTTTATGTTGTTTTCTTTCAGCAATTTAATAATATCAACTCTGGCTTCTGGTTTCAATTGACGTTGCAAAACATAATCATTTCCTTCCAATTCAGGTTGCATTTGCGGATTGGCTTTATAAACTTCTTTTTCACGCTCTAGCAAAAGCAAACCCAAATAAGCAGCACCTAAATCGCCACTAACACACAGTAAATCACCTTCGTTTGCACCATTTCTATAGGTAATATCTTCTTTATTTGCATCACCCATTATAGTCATCGAAATAAACAAACCAGATGTACTTGAAGTTGTATCACCTCCAACTAAATCAACATGATACTTATCGCAAGCCAATTTTAAACCTTCATATAATTCTTCAAGTGACTCTACTGAAAATCTGTTTGATACAGCTAAACCAACAAGCAATTGTCTGGGAGTGCCATTCATTGCAGCAATATCAGAAAAATTAACTATAGCAGCTTTATAACCCAAATGTTTTAAAGGAGTATACGACAAATCAAAATGTATTCCTTCGACTAACAAATCTGTTGAAACCAAAGTTGCATTGTCTGCATAATCCATTACAGCTGCATCATCTCCTACTCCTTTTGTTGTTGATGAATTTTTTGGTTTAAACTCCTTTGTCAAAAGTTCTATTAACCCAAATTCGCCCAATTCTCCTAACTCAGTTCTCTTTTTTGTTCTGTCTTCAAACATATTCTTATTTGTAATAAAATTTGCAAATGCAAAATTATCAAACTTTTCAATACAAATTTTGTTTATTTTTAGCAAATAATCAAGATTTTATTGTGTAATGATTTCAAAAAAATTAATTTTGCAAAATGTATTATTTATATTTAATCTAAATTAAACGATAGACATATATAATGGCTAACACTAAAAATAACATCATAGAAGAAGTAACAAACAGCGAATATAAATATGGCTTTGTTACAGATATTGAGATGGATACAGCTCCAATCGGGCTAACAGAAGATACAGTTCGTTTTATTTCTGCCAAAAAAAATGAACCAGAATTTCTGTTGGAGTATCGATTAAAAGCTTTTAAAAAATGGCAAGAAATGACTCAGCCTCAGTGGGCTCATCTGAATATACCAGTAATTGATTATCAAAATATTATATATTATGCTGCGCCAAAAAAGAAAAAAGAACTATCCAGTTTAGATGAAGTTGACCCTGCATTATTGGAAACGTTTAATAAATTAGGCATTTCTCTTGATGAGCAAAAAAAACTCTCAGGTGTTGCAGTTGATGCGGTAATAGATAGCGTTTCGGTTAAAACAACTTTCACAGAAACATTAGCAAAACAAGGCATTATATTTTGTTCTTTTAGCGATGCAGTTCAAAATCATCCTGATTTGGTTAAACAATATATGGGTTCGGTAGTTCCTTATGGCGACAATTACTTTGCAGCTTTAAACTCAGCTGTTTTTAGCGATGGATCATTCTGTTACATTCCGAAAGGAGTGCGATGCCCTGTTGAATTATCAACCTATTTCAGAATAAATGCAGCCAATACCGGTCAGTTTGAAAGAACCTTAATTATAGCAGATGAAGGTTCTTATGTAAGTTATATGGAAGGTTGCACAGCTCCTCAACGGGATGAAAATCAACTTCATGCGGCAATTGTAGAAATTGTAGCACTAAAAGATGCCGAAGTAAAGTATTCAACTGTACAAAACTGGTATCCAGGAGATAAAAATGGAGTTGGTGGTATCTTTAATTTTGTTACCAAACGTGGTATTTGCAAAGGTAGTAATTCAAAAATTTCGTGGACTCAGGTAGAAACCGGTTCGTCAATAACATGGAAGTATCCAAGTTGTATCTTATTGGGTGATAATTCTGTAGGAGAATTTTATTCGGTTGCCATTACCAATAACCACCAGCAAGCTGACACCGGCAGCAAAATGATACATTTAGGAAAAAACACTAAAAGCACAATTATATCTAAGGGAATTTCAGCAGGTTATAGCAACAACAGCTATCGAGGGTTGGTTAAAATCTCTAAAAATGCAATTAATTCCCGCAATTATTCTCAATGCGATTCGTTGCTGATGGGCGATAAATGTGGTGCGCATACTTGGCCTTATATCAAAACTGAAAATAGTTCATCCATAGTTGAGCACGAAGCAACTACTTCAAAAATATCTGAAGATCAGTTGTTTTACTGTCAGCAAAGAGGAATCTCTACTGAAAGTGCTATCGGTTTGATTGTTAATGGTTATGCCAAAGAAGTTCTAAATAAACTTCCGATGGAATTTGCCGTTGAAGCTCAGAAATTACTGTCAATCAGCTTGGAAGGCAGCGTTGGATAATATTAATCTTCTTAAATCTCAAATCGTTAATCATTGTTCTAAAATTAAAAATTTGCGATTAACGATTGAAGATTAACGATTTTAGAAGGATTGTTGTGAATGCAAAACATAGAAATAGAAATATAATGAATAAAAATGATTTAGAAGAAAGATTAATTAACTATTCTGTTCAAATTATTGAGATTACAAATAATCTGAGTCAGACAAAAGCTGGAAATCATCTTTCTGGTCAGTTAATTCGCTCAGGAACTTCTGTTTCACTTAATTATGGGGAAGCTCAAAGTGGAGAATCCAGAAAAGATTTTATTCATAAAATACAAATAGTGCTTAAGGAATTGAGAGAAAGTTTAATTTGTTTGAAAATAATAAAAAAAGCAAAACTAACAATGAATGATTCAAATATTAATTTAGCATTAAAAGAATCTGAAGAATTAATTTCTATTTTTGTAAAAAGTGTAGAAACTGCTAAAAAAAATATGGGCAATTATTCAAAATGATATTTCTAAAATGAATTACAATCTAAAATCGTTAATCATTGTTCTAAAATTAAAAATTTGCGATTAACGATTGAAGATTAACAATTTTAGAAGAACATAGAATGGAAGAAATAAAAATAATGGAAGAAAAAGGCAGATTTCAAAAGCACATTGACAAATGGGCCATAATCCGAG
>CAZWRD010000021.1:0-28055 GCA_964636105.1 uncultured Bacteroides sp. | reverse complement strand
ATGGAAGAAAAAGGCAGATTTCAAAAGCACATTGACAAATGGGCCATAATCCGAGCAAAAGGTAAATGGAGATATTGTTTCATATATGGTTCTCTTTTTTGGGGTGGATTAACAGGAATTCTTTCAACTGCCTTTGAGCTTGTTTATGCTGAATTTAATTTAAAATATGCTATTTTAAAAATAATAGTATTTATGGTTTTCGGAATATTCTTTGGTATGTCACAATGGAAAAGCCAAGAATCAAATTATCAACAATATAAAGACTTGTAAAAATAATTATAAATTATAAGTTATGAATGAAAATCATTATAACTTTATAAAATTTTAAATATGTTACTCAATATAAAAAACTTACACGCCTCCATTAATGGAAAAGAAATTTTAAAAGGCGTTAATCTGGAAATAAACAAAGGTGAAGTTCACGCCATAATGGGTCCGAATGGAACCGGGAAAAGTACACTAGCTTCGGTAATTGCCGGACGTGAAGTATTTGATGTTACGGAAGGTGAAATCTTGTACAATGGTAAAAATTTGCTGGAGATGCCAGTTGAAGCCAGAGCCAGTGAGGGAATATTCCTTGGGTTTCAATATCCTGTTGAAATTCCGGGAGTTAGCATGACCAATTTTATGCGTACTGCAGTTAATGAACAACGCAAATACCATGGTTTGGATCCTATTCCTTCGGGCGAATTTCTTCGTATGATGGAAGAAAAGAAAAAAATGGTTGAAATTACCGCCAAATTAACCAATCGCTCTGTAAACGAAGGCTTTTCGGGTGGCGAAAAAAAGAAAAACGAGATTTTTCAAATGGCAATGCTTAATCCAACACTTTCTGTTTTAGATGAAACCGACTCTGGTTTAGATATTGACGCCTTAAGAATAGTGGCAAATGGTGTAAATAAACTTCGTAGTCCCGAAAATGCTACGATTGTAATTACACATTATCAACGCCTTCTAGATTATATCGTTCCAGATTTTGTTCACGTTCTATTCGAAGGACGTATTGTAAAATCGGGTGGCAAGGAGCTCGCACTTGAACTTGAAAACAAGGGTTACGAATGGATTAAAGAAGGTTTGTAATACCGTTCGTAAAGTTATAACGTTCAAAAAGTTTATAAAGTTAATTGTGGTTTCAGAAAACTACTTTATTTTTAAAGAATTGAATAATGAGAACAGAAAATACATCATTTCCTTTAAACGATAAACTTATCAATGATTTTGAAGTTTATCAGACAGATATAAAGCAAAATGATACTGAAAAGATATATAATATCAGAAAACTGGCTTTTGCCGAATTTCTGAAACAAGGATTGCCAACTCAAGCATTGGAAAACTGGAAAAACACCAATCTTACGGAAGCATATAATGAAGCGTATAATCATTATTACCAAAGTCCTGAGAAAATTGAAGATATTGACAAAATTTTTCAATGCAATGTACCTCATTTGAATACCTTGATGCTTGCCATGCTTAATGGCTGGTATGTTGCTAAAAATGAAGCTTTAACAAAGCTTACGAATGGAGTAATCTATGGTAGCTTTGCTGCTGCATTACAAGAATACCCAGAAATTATCGAAAGACATTTTGCAAAATATGCCGATGATTCAAAAAACGGATTTATTGCAATTAACACCGCAATGGCTTTAGATGGTTTCTTTATCTATATACCTGATAATGTAGAAGTAAAACAACCCATCCAAATTGTAAATATCATCCATCACGATAAAAATATTTGCCTTCAATCACGTAATCTGATAATTTTAGGAAAAAACAGCAAATTAACCTTGATACATTGCGATGATTCTTACAATCATCAAAAAAGCTTAAGTAACACGGTATCTGAAATTTATATTGATGAAAATGCAAGCTTCGACCATTATAAAATGCAGAATGTTAATAATGCTTCTACTTTAATAAATTCTAGTTTTTTCCATCTTGAACCTAATGCAAAAATAAGCAGTAATGGACTGAGTTTGAATGGTGGTATTCTTAAAAATGATAACTATGTGAAGATGAATGGCGAAGGATGCGAAACAAATATTTATGGCTTATATTTGATGGATCGCAAACAACATATCGACAATCTGGTTCATGTAGAACATTTACATCCAAATTGTTATAGCAATGAACTATATAAAGGAATTATGGATGACTCTGCAAGCGGTGTTTTCAACGGACATGTTATAGTACATAAAGATGCACAGAAAACCAATGCTTTCCAAAAAAACAAAAATATTCTGTTAACTGATAAAGCAAAAGTAAATACTAAGCCATTTCTCGAAATTTATGCCGATGATGTAAAATGCAGCCATGGAGCTACAGTAGGTCAACTAGATACAGAAGCAATGTTTTATATCCGTTCAAGAGGAATTGGCGAACACAATGCCAAAATGCTATTGATGTATGCCTTTGCTGATGAAATAATTCAGAAAGTATCCGTTGAACCCTTACGCTACCGTATTGAAGACATGGTAAAAAAACGCCTTCGTGGGGAACTCTCAGTTTGTGACCAATGTGTATTGCATTGCAGCCATCCCGAAAAAGAGTTTAATTTTGAAATAGATATGACGAAGGTTTAGCAATCATAAAACAAAAGGCATCGATTAACTGATAATCAATGCCTTTTGTTTTATTGTTTATTAAGTTTCTGCATCTAAATCTAAGGAGTTATAACACCCTCAAAATTATTATTGGCAGCTTCAACTATACTCATATCACTACCATCAACCAGTCCATCTCCATTTATATCAGTAACAATATAACCTGTAATAAAGTTATTGTTATCAGTTTCGGTATCAGACATATCGCTACCATCTACTAATCCATCTTGATTTACATCCCCGGCGTATATGGCAAATACACCCGGTGCAACTTCTTTCTGGTTATCACCATATGCTTTTGTGGCATCAGTTGTGAAATTATAAAATACAGTATCACCTGAAAATGAAACTGGAGCTGCACTCCAGGTTTCGAGGTGGTTGCGTTGCTTTAGAGTTAAATAATAACTATTATTTGCATCAATTAAGACAGAATCAATAACTGCAGTACCATCTGTACTGATTCCGACATTTGTAAAAGAGTTAACAATGGAATAAGGAATAAAAGCATTTCTGATTTCTATAGAAACAACATCTGAAATATCATTTCCAAATTGATTTCCAATTACATTTTGAGTTATATTCATATTTATTCCATTAAATAATCCTTCTAAAAATGCTTTTATTTTCACATTTTTGTTGGTAATATCAGGTAATAAGATAATATCACCTGGATTAATAAGAGACATATGATAAATACCTGATCTTCCTACTAACACTCCTTTAACTTTATAATTTTTCCCAATAATTAATGTTGTTGAATCAAATACTCCGTTATAAGTTGAAAATCTGCTACCAATTCTGAACAAAGTCATATTATTATCATCAGAACAAGTGTAATAACCTGCTGAATATGAAAGAATTTTTACATTATCCATTTCAATAAAAGCTCCTTCCCATTTCTCAGCAGGCAAACTATCAAATTCATTATTCAAATCAAATTCATTACCCTGTACCTGATTGAGAAATAAAGGATTATTGGCAGAAAAGGTACTTATAAGCATCGGATCTACCAACTCAGTCTGATAATCATAGGGGCTTCTTCTGGCATTAAATATTATTTCATCACCAACACTAACATCATTAGCTAATACACCTGTCAAACTATATGTATTTATTGAATGTAAAGGTCCAAAGCCATCCGAAATCCATACTCTTGTAGCATTTGAAGCTGTAACTACTCCTTTAAAAGTTGCAAAATTAGTTTCATCTAAAACTCCATCGGGATTAACTACATTGCAATAAAAAAACGGTAAAATCCCTGCATAAAACTTTGTACTTCCTGATGATGTTGTAACAATAGAGTCCAACTTACTATCATTTTGTATAGGTGCTGACGGGTTGCTAAGAATTACCAGATTAGGATTATTAATACTAATAACTGCATTTGCAAAAGTAATTGTATCTACACCCTTAAGTTGAAACTGTGAAGCATTAACTGAAGATAAAGGCCCATTAAACAACACATTAACTATATTATTATCAACATTATATGCTTTTGTTATTGAAAAATTCCAGTTCTCAAAACCAGGATTTGGCATCAGATTGGTTGAATTTGTTCCTTGAGTGTATGAACCATTATCTATTTTAAAAGTTGCGGAACCCTGCCAGTTTGCTACCACATCCAGAATCCTTAACCTTATCATAGCATAAGCTGCAGTAGCTGGCGATGTTCCGGTAACAAATATTTTACGCCACCCGGTACTATCTACAGAATATGCTGAAGCTTTTTCGGAAATATATACACCAGCATTTGTATAAAACCTAATCCTATATTGAACCTCACCACCCTGATCATTATCAAAAACATGCAAATAACAATTGTAAGCAGTATTGCCAGACACCGGAAAATTATCTGACTCATAATAAGGAGTACCTGTTTCAGTAAATGTTAATTTAACTGATTTTGTTCCTTCTGAAACAGTGGTTGTTTCTAATTGAACCGTCATCGGTACAAAATTAGAAGGTGATGTTTCATGCCAGCTTATAGGTTGCTGTGCATACAATTTTGCAAATAAAAATGCAAATAATACAAATAGAGATAATTTTGTTTTCATCAGACTTTAAAATAAAATTGTTTACTAAATATATAATACAATTAATTTAAATATAACCCTTATACTAAAGAATAATATAATGTTTTTTTGTAATACTATTGCACTTTTTCTGAATTTAAATAATGCAAAAAAATTAAATATATTTTTTACTTTGAAACAGATAATTTTTTAAACTATAATGTATTATTAAACAAAATAATAAGTAGCAGCAACCAGCAAAATCATTGAAACCAATATAAAAAACAATAAAAGTTTTGCAAACCATTTAAGCCATATTTGGTAATCAATTTTTGCAATAGCCAAAACGCCCATAGTAACACCACTTGTAGGAACTATCATGCTCATTATACCATCGCCCAACTGAAAAGCAATAATTGAAGTCTGACGGGCTATGCCTAATAAATCGCTCAAAGGAGCAACTATCGGAACAGTTAATGCAGCTTGCCCTGAGCCAGAAGGAACAAAAAAAGTAAAAACACTCTGAAAAACAAAAATCAGTTGTATGGAAATGGTCTGATGCAATCCTTCTCCCAAATTTGAAACAGAATATAAAATGCTGTCGATTATTTTGCCATCACTCGCAATTACAAGCAATCCTCTTGACAAACCTATAATTAAACCGGCAGTAATCATATCTTTGGCACCATTAATAAAAGCATCTACAGATGCTTTCATGCTCATACCCGAAATGATGGCTGATACAATAGCCAAAGCCAAAAACAAAGCCGAAATTTCATTAATATACCACTTCCAATTATTAGCTCCTACTACAATAATGGCAAGGCTCAAAAACAAAAACCCAATTATAACTTTATGTTTTTTGCTAAAAACCAACACATTGCCAGAAGAAAACTCATTTAAATCTCTGTTTTTATCCAATTCGTAAACCAGACTTAATTTGGGATTTTTCTTTATTTTTGAAGCATACCTCATTACATATATAATTGCTGTAAAAGTCATTACTATCCAAATCAGGATACGAAATTCCCATCCGCTAAACATCTGAAGTTCGGCTATACCCTGAGCTACACCAATATTAAACGGATTGGTAATTGCAGCTGCAAAGCCAACGCCTGCCGCCATAAACGACATGGATATTCCTACCAATGAATCGTAGCCCATTGCAATAGCCAAGGGTATGGTAATCATTATAAAAACAATAACCGATTCGCTCATTCCAAAAGTAGCGCCAGCCAACGAAAACAAAACCATTATAAATGGAATTATCATAGATTTGTATTTTGAATTGCCCTCACTGTATTTTAAAATATTGGATAAACCTGCACTAATAGCCCCAGTTTTATTAATAATGCCAAAAGCCCCACCAACCAACAAACAAAATCCGATTATTTGCGATGCAGCACTAAAACCTTTAATTGGAGCTGTGAGAAATGCCCATAAACCCTGAGGATTATTTTCAACGTACTTATAAGTATCGGGCACTACTACTTTTCTGCCATTCAGTTCTATTCTTTCATATTCTCCGGCTTTTACAATCCAGGTTAATATAATAAATATCACCATTATACCTAATACAATACTGATGGTGTGCGGAAAGCCTTTGGGTTTCAGATACAATAATAACTTGTTCATAATTTTATTTTATTGAAAATTTGCTACCTGGCAGAAAAATACTTAAATGCAGGTTTTCACCACCTATTAAATTTTTGTAAAGACTTGTCTGGGCATCAGAATTTCTTAAAACAATCACCTGACTTTCACCCACTACCGTTGCAGAATCGCCTTTTACCAAAATTGCAGTAGCTTCGTCAATACCTATTCCGATAATTGCCGGATTTTCGAGTACAACCGAAATCAGTCGGTTCATTCGCATCCTTTTTATAAAATGCTGGTCTATAATTACATTATCTATTAATCCCAAACCCTCTGTTAGTTCTATATTATCAGATTCGATACTTTGAAAATCACCTGTATATTTGGGATATTTTTTCTGATTTCCCGAAATCATCATTTTGCTCATAACCGCAGCGCCGGCACTGGTACCAGCTATTATACTTCCGTTTTTATAAGCAATTCTGATGGCATCGTGCATGGGTTTGTTTAATACCAGTTGCATAAAACGCTTTTGATCGCCACCGGGTATATAAATTAATGATGCTTTCTTGATGGAATCCAACATTGACGATCTGAAAAATAAACTGTCGTTGGTATTGTAATTCAATACTTTATTGGGATTAATACCCGTTTCGACAAATTGCTTTTTTGCAAAATAAAAAGCTGAATCGGGTTCTTCGCTCGACATGGGAAGTACCACAATATAACCATTTATACTAAGCTTAGATTCATCAATCAAAACCTTCAGCATTTCGGGCGAACGTTTTCCTCCGCCTATTATAAACAAACTACCTTTATCTGTATTGCTGTTATATAAATCTTTGTTGGTTTTACCACAAGCAAATGTGATGAAAACCAACAGAAAAATCAATAATTTATTCATATGCTCCTTTTTTTATAATTTCTTTATCAAACATAAACCATTTTCCTCCACACAATACATATTTAATATCAAAATCCTTTGTACAAAGAACCATATCTGCATCGTTTTTCTCGGCTATTCTTCCTTTACCTTTCAGTTTCAATATGTCAGCAACATTGCTTGTAACGGTTGCTATTGCATATTCGGGAATACAACCTTCTTTTATTGCATCAACCATTTCGTTAAACAAAGAAATAGGTTGACCGGTTTCTATTCTTACCAGATTGCCTTTTTCATCAAATAAAGGCAAAGAACCACATGAATCAGAAGTCATGGTAATATGGGACGGAGGTACACCACCTTTTATTAATCTGATTATTGCCTGTGATGGTTTTATTTCGTATTCCGGGAAATATGGATAAGAACTGGTTGTAATATCCACATAGCCATTTTTACCATACTCAATTGCATCTTCAAAAATATAAAAATTTCTATTGCAATGTGTCGGTAAAAATGTTTTGTATTTTAACTCACTATTTTTCACAACATCATGTATGGGTTGAAAGGGATTTTGTGCATCGCCCATATGAACATTTACAATACCGGCTTTCCCTCCCAACATTCCTCCAACTCTTGCATGTGAGGCTAAACGGGTTAGCTCTGCACAAGTGGGGCAAGAACTTCTGTGGTCTGAAATTGCAATTTCTCCTGCACCTATAATCTCTTCAATTAAAGCAATATCTTTGCCTACATCACCTAATATTGTATTCGTAGGTATCTGATATGCACCTGTGTACATCCAAGCAGACATACCTTCTGCTCTCAAAGCTTTTACTTTCATCAATACACTTTCAGGTGTACGGGTAAAACCATCGGTACCCAAACAGCCGACTACCGATGTAACTCCTGCAACAATTAGCTGATTGAGTTTTATTTCATTTGTTCGGGTTGCAGGTCCGCCTTCTCCACCTGCACCGGCTATGTGAACGTGGGCATCTATTAAACCTGGTATTGCAATTAAGCCGTCACAATCAATTTCTTCAAGGTCAAGATTTGAATAATCAGACCCAATTTCTTTAATTTTTTCAATTATCGATGTTGATATCAGTATATCTTTTTTCCCGATATATTCTGGTGAGTAAACTTCAATATTTTTCAGATGTATCATATAAATTCTTTTGTTAATAATACAATTCAGTGTTAGAAAATACTTAATTGATTTTGTTGATTATACGAAAAAAGGGGGTTGATTTTAAAATCAAACCCCTCAATCAACTAAAAATGAGAAAAACCAATTACTGTTTTAAAAACTTATGATTTGATATATGATTGATTTTATCAGTAATTTGTATAAAATAGAACCCTTTTTTCAAATTTTCTATATTAATTTCTTTTGACAATTCTCCATTTATTTCAAGCACATCTTCCAATCTACCTGAAATATCAAAAAGCTTAATCTGATTGATCGGATAATTATTATTAATTGTTATTTTTTCATTTGCAGGATTTGGAAATAAAACAAATCCTTTGTTTTTCTCAACTTCATTAATTGCAGTAATATTTAAAATATCAGTAAGCGAATCTCTTAATGACAAATGGTATTCGCCTGTTCTGCCAACGATTACACCTTTTAAAGTATATTTATTTCCAATTGTCAAAGTTCCTGCTCCAAAAGTACCACCATAGGTTGTAAATCTGTTACCTACTCTGAATTGGGTTGCACCATTATCATTTGAACAGATAAAATAAGCAGTATTAAAAGATAACACATTTACGTTATTCATCTGAACAAAAGCACCTTCCCATTTTTCAGCAGGTAAGCTGTCGATACCATTAGAAACTGGTATTTCAGAACCTTGTAATGTATTAATAAATAAACTATTGCCTGACGATACTTTTGAAATCAGCATGGGATCCACTAGTTCTGTTTGTGAATCATAAGGACTTTTTACTCCGGCAAAAATTATTTCATCGCCAATAGCTACATCATTTGAAATAACACCTGTAGAACTATAGGTATTTATGGAATTATAAGGTCCTGTTGCATCAGAAATCCATGTTCTGGCAGCACTCTTTGCTGAAACAATTCCTTTGTATGTAGCAATATCTGTTTCATTTACAACACCTCCCTGGTTCAAAATATTAGTATAAGAAACAGGCAGTATCCCAGCATAAAACTTAAATTTTCCAGAAGAAGTGGTTACTATTGAATCTAACTTATTATCGATTAAAAAAGAAGATGAAGGACCTGTTAATATAGCCATTTTAGGATTGGTGCTGCTAATAGTTGCCGTAGAGAAAGTTATGGTATCTACACCCATCAGTTTATAATCAGAAGGATTTACGGAAGTCAGATTACCGTTAAACATCAGATTTATTGTAGAAGGACCTGAACAATATGCCTGAGTTAAAGCAAAAATCCAGTTTTCGAAACTATAATTAGGCATTAAATTGTTAGAGCTGCTACCTTCTGTATATAAACAATTGTCAAGATTAAAAGTAGCAGAACCAGTCCATGAAGCTGCAACATCAAAAATTCTGACTCTTAAAAATGCAAAAGCAGCAGTAGCAGGTGAAGTACCTGATAAACTAAGTTTTCGCCACTCAGTACTGTCGGCAGGATAAGTTGAGGCAACATTTGTAGAAATACTTGCACCTGCAGATGTTAGAAATCTTACCTGAAACTGTACTTCGCCTCCCGGATCATTATCAAACAAATGAATATAGAAATTAAACGGTGTACTTGGTGTAATCGGAAATGCAAGCGATTCGTAATAAGGAGTTCCTGTTTCAGTAAATGTTATTTTTACTGATGTATTTCCTTCTATTTTCTTATTCGTATCCATAGCAATGGTCATAGGTACAAAGTTTGAAGGAGAATTTTCTTTCCAACCAACGGGCTGTTGAGCTAATAAACTGCCTGTAAATAAAGCAGCTAAAATAAAAAGTAAACTTTTTGTTTTCATAAGATATATTATTTAATTAATAATTATTTTTTTTAATAAAAGCATCTGATTTAAAATCAGATGCTTTAAATTTGTTGTTATCTGAATTTATCAATAGCTATTGCGTGAGGTTTTACATTCGAAATCAATACTTCAGGATTACTGCCATCCAGATTGGAACGGTTAAAAGTCTGTGCAGTTTTATTACCCCAGTAAATTTTACCTTCAGTTTTATTTACTGCTATTCCCCAAACAAACACTTGATTTATACTCGAATTGATTACTACTTCAGTAGAACCATCAAGATTTGTCATGCATAAACCTTTATCAAAATCTGCATAGTACATTTTTCCACCGGCGATATCAATATCAATTCCACCTCCATTAGTACCGTCAACGAGTTTTGTCATTCCTGTACCATCTAATTTTACCTTATAAACACCTCCAGAAAATTCATATTTATCATTGGTAAAATATATTGTTTCTGTGGCTGCATCAAAAGCCATGTGAATGGGCATTTCAGGTGCAGAAGTTGAAGGCATTGCTATCCAGATTTCAGGAGAAGTTCCATCAAGATTGCATCGGTATATTCCACCTTCCTGACACCAATACAATTTACTTCCATAAACAAATAAACCAATCGGCCCGCTTATTAATGCATTATTGTTTACATCAGCAACTGTAGTTAAACCAAAACCGCTCATATCATATCTGTATATTGTACTGCTTGTATAATCACTTACAAATACATTATTATTGGCTGTATCAATAGCTATTCCATAAGGTTTGGTAAGTGCAGTATGTCCGAAATCCTGAACTACCGGAGCAGTTCCGTCCAATGCATAATACCTTACACAGCTTGTTGATCTGTCAGTAAAATAAATTGATTTTACAGCTCCTGCTAATGGGTCTTTAATTATAATTGTTCTGGTTTTAATCAACTTATTATAATATTTAGATGTTTTCGGACTTGCCTTTAAAGTTATGGTATAAACACCCGGCTTGGTAAATAGCTTGGTAGGATTTACTTCATTTGAAGTTGTTGTATCGCCAAAATCCCATTCATAAGCAACTGCTTCTATTGATTTGTTTTTGAAACTGATGGTACATGGTGCTGTACTGTTATTGTCAACAGTGAACTCAAAATCAGCAATTGTAGAAGGAGAGGGTGTTTCAATATCATCATCTGAACATGCATTCATTATGAAAGATGCTACGATAACCATTAAAAATAAACTATATTGTTTTAATCTGTTCATGATATTTAAAATTTAATATTAATAACAAGGATTTTGGTTTTGCGGACCAATTTTATCATTTGTTTGAATTTCGCTTAATGGAATCGGGAATAACATTTGGCATGCCTGAGTAACAGTAGGTTTAAAGTTCATTGCTCTGTTTGTTCTTACCAAATCAAACCATCTGTGCCCTTCAAATGCAAACTCAAGTCTTCGTTGTATTTCAACTTCAGTTTTTAAATCAGCTATGCTAACAGCATTTGTATTTGCCAAGCCGGCTCTGTTTCTGATTTTATTAATATCCGCCTGAATATCTGTTATATTTCCATTTAGATTACATTCAGCTTCAGCTCTTATCAAAAACATTTCTGCCAATCGAAGAATGTAAACTTTATCGGTACCAGTTGATATATCTAAGTATTTTTTTACATAAGCATCAGGTAAACTACCTGCAATAGTAGCTGCTTTTCGCGCATCTGCAGTATCAAAGGCTGAAATTAAAGAAGCTGATGGAGAAACTTCTTTACGACCTCCTAATAAAGTAGGTAAAAAATATTCAGCTAATCTGTTTTTATCCTGCACATCATAAGCTACATACATAATTGCTTCGGTGTTTGTAGCCGAACCTCCAAACAAAGCTGAATAAGATGCTGATAATTGAAGATTTGTGTTTAAAATTACTTCAGTTGCTTTTGCTTTTGCATTAGTCCATTCAGATTTATACAGATAAACAATAGATAACAAAGAAGTTGCAGCAAGTTTTGAAGCTTTTGTTTTTGTAGTATTCGAAATATTAGCTTCAGCAAATGTTAAATCGCTAATGATGAAATTATAGAGTTCATTCAGAGGAAATCTGGGCGTACTTAATTCTGTACCAACACTTAAGCTTGGTTTATCTTTTAATGGAACCATGCCATATAATCTCATTAAATTAAAATGATGTAATGCCCTCAGAAATTTTGCCTGTCCTAAAAAATCATTGCGTTCAGCTACTGTTAAATCATCGATATTTGGCAAGTAATAAATTACATTATTAACTCTGTTTATTGCAATATAAATATCAGCCCAAATTCCTTCTACTATAGCATTATCAGCCAAAAGAGAATTATTAGCAATTTCTTTGTACTCTTTAATAGTTCCTGTGGCAGTACCATTATCAGATGACAAATCGCCAGCAATAACATAGTTTCTGCCATAATAACCATTAAACTGAAGGGCATCATAACATCCTGTCAATGCCTGTATAACCCCCGTTTTATCTGTAATAGCCTGATTTGTAGAAATAGACTGTGTAGGTTCAACATCCATCACTTCGCAGGAAGTAAACCCAATAAAAACCAATATTATAAGATATAATTTTTTCATTTCAATCAAATTTAAAATTCAACATTAACACCAAACATAAACACCCTTGCTTGTGGATAAGTAAAGAAATCGGTACCCATTCTGATATTATCCTGTCCGGCATAATTTACTTCCGGATCCATACCTTTGTATTTGCTAAAGGTAAGGAGGTTCTGAGCAGCAGCATATACCTGCAATTTGAAATAGCTATTTTTCAAATACCTTCCTAAATCAAAATCATATGATAGCTGAATATTTTTAAGTCTGATATAAGAACCATCTTCAATAAACCGGGATGACATTCTGTCGTTAAGATTAGGATCAGAAATAGTAGCCCTCGGAATATCGGTAATATCGCCGGGTTTCTGCCAGCGTTCCAGAATAGCAGTTGTTTGATTATCTGAACCTTTCAACACTTCAATATAACGTCTAGTCCCATTAAAAATATCATTTCCATAAGAAAACTGAAAGAAAACTGCAAGGGTCAGGTTTTTGTATTTAAATTCATTGGTTATACCACCTATAAAATCTGGATTAGGGTCTCCTATTATAGTTCTGTCTTCAGTAGTAATAACTCCATCTCCGTTAATATCAGCAAAAACAATATCACCTGTAGATGGATCCACTCCCAGGGATTTCCAGTTATAAAAAATACCCAAAGGTTCTCCAACCTGTATTCTGTTACCACCTCTGCCAATATTATCTATTGGCTGGTCGTTATATAATTTCATAACTTTATTTCTGTTTAAAGTAAAGTTAATATTTGTTGTCCATTCTATTGGATTATTGATATTTACAGTAGTCAATGATAATTCTATTCCTTTATTTTCCATTTCGCCTATATTGAAAGTAATAGCACTAAAACCAGAAGAACTGGGTATTGGCATATCCAACAATAAATCTTTGGTGTTTTTATAATACAAATCTGCAGTAAATTTTATTCTGCTTTGCAGGAATTCAACATCAAAACCTAAATTAAGCTGAGAAGTTGCTTCCCATTTTAAATCAGGATTTGGCAACTGTGAAGGATAAATACCGGCAGAACTTGAATAATTAGCACCGGCAGAATACAATCCTATTGATCTGAAATCTGGAATACCATCATTACCCGTTAAACCATAACTTAATCGCATTTTTAGCTCATTTACAGCCTTAATGCTTTTAAAAAAATCTTCTTCGCTGATACGCCAGGCAATAGATGCTGACGGGAAATAACCATAACGGTTATTCTCTCCAAATTTGGTAGAACCATCTGCTCTGGTAGTAAATGCAAATAAATATTTATTTTTAAAATTGTACTTTAACTGGGTAAAATATGAATTAAGACCTCTGTCTAAAGCAGAAACACTTCCACTGGTAATTAAAGCAGCCGATGCTATGTATTCAAGATTTTCATTCGGAAATTCCTGCCCTCTGATAAAAGTAGAACGTCTTTTGTATTTCTCGAAACTATAACCCAATAACAGATTCAGGTTATGGTCATCGTTAATGGTTTTAATATAATTTAATGTATTGTTGCTAACCACATTCATAACTTCCGCTGTAGATTCTAAGCCAAGTCCTTTATATTTGGAACCTTGTCGGGTGGTAGGCGGATCATATGTATGCTCTCTTAAATTGAGATAATCAACACCCCATTTTGAATTAAGTTTTAATCCTTCAATTAGCTCATATTCAGCGTATACATTGCCAATATTACGGTAATTACGCGATTCGTTTTTATGTTGATTTCCGATTGAAACAGGATTTGCAAATGGACCATCTTCATTATAAGTACCATCTTCATTATACACAGAATATATCGAAGGTAATGCAATGGCATTAGCTAAAGGAGAATTTAAAGATTGGTCACCTTCTTTGCGGTTGTTCAAAGAATATGTTGTTGCAAAATTAGTTCCTATCAACAATTTATCATTCACTTTATTATCAAAATTAGCTCTGACAGATAATTTATTATAGTCTGTACCAAGCAAAGTACCTTGCTGATTAAATGCAGTTCCCGAAATATAATATTTTGTTTTTTCAGTACCCCCTTCAGCCGATAGTTCAAAATTTGTAATCGGAGCTGTTCTCAATACCTGACTTAGCCAATCTGTATTATTCTTAGGATTAGCTATATCTACTGAAGAATAAACTGGCAAACCACCTTCATTAACACTTTGTTCATTTTTATATTCCATAAACTGAGATGAGTTAAGCAATTTCAATGGGTTAGCTACATCCTGAACTCCGTAATACGATTTAAGCCTGTATTTAGTTTTTTGGGCTTTTCCTCTTTTAGTTGTAATCAACACAACACCATTAGATGCTCTTGCTCCATAAATTGAGGATGCAGAAGCATCTCTCAATATCGAAATTGATTCAATATCAGCAGGATTAATATCCGCAAGTGCATTTACGCCCTGTCCGCTAAATCCGATCTGACCATAATCACCAGTAATAACAGGAATCCCATCAACAACATATAAAGGTTCGTTGCCAGCACCTATAGAACTTGTTCCTCTAACTCTAACGGTTATTGCTGAACCAGGAGTTCCTGAGTTTTGAGTTACCTGTACACCAGCCGATTTGCCCTGAAGAGCTCCATCAATAGTTGATATAGGTAAATTTCTGATCTGATTTTCTCCAATAATTCCTACAGAGCTACCTATTAGTTTCTTACTTTCTGAACCATAACCAACTACAACAAATTCTTTTAACTGTTGAGCAAGCGGTTCCAGAACTACATCAATAACAGATTTATTCTTTATTGCTACCTCTTTTGTTTGCATTCCGATAAATGAAAATATCAGCAAACTGTCTTTTTCAGAAACATCAATACTATAAGCCCCATTTATATTAGTAACAGTTCCTTTTGAAGTTCCTTTTACAACTAAAGTTACACCAGGTATTGGCAATTTGTCTTCAGATGACTTAACAATACCTTTTATAGTTCTTGGAAGTAATTTTTTTGCACTTTTAGATTCGGCGAATAGTGCAATTTGCAAATTATTTATTTTATAATCAATTCCTTTATTGATAAGCAATTGGCCAACTAAATAATTGATATCACTACTTGAAATATTGATAGTTGTCTTTTGATTAACATCAATCTGAGAATCATTATAAACAAAAGTGTATTGACTTTGCTTTTCAATTTCTTTAAAAATAATTTTCAATGATGTATTTGACATTGATAGTTTTATCTCTGCATTCTGAGAATATAAACTTGTAAATGTCATTGTAAACATAATTAAAAAACAGTATTTGAGAACAGGAAAGAAACACTGTTTCATTCTCTTTTTAATAACTAAAAGAAAACTTTGCCTGAGTAGTTTTTTATTCATAAGCACATTGTATTAGTTTAATTAATATATTATTAAATTATTTAATTTTCTTTTCAAAAATCACAAAACCATCTTTTTGTTTCTTATAATCTATTGAAGATGTTATTTTTAACAAATCCAACACTTCATTAATACTTTCATCTTTAATAGTTAATGTATAGCGATACTTTTGCTTTAATTCGGGAGCCAATGAAATTTTAATATTAAAATGTTTTGATAACCCATCTATAACTTTATCAAGATACTGATTATCAAAAGATAACTTACCTTCTACCCAGTCAGTATAATATGCTGTATTTACATAGTTAACAACTAAAGCTTCCTCCGTTTTATAGAAACTTGCTTTTTGTCCGGGTACTAATATCTGACTTTGTTTATTATACTTACTCGAAATTTCAATGGCAACCTTTCCTGTTACCAATGTAGCTTCAATTAATTCATTATCAGGATAAGCGTTTACATTAAAACTTGTTCCATGTACTTTTACTTCAAAATTGCCTGATTTTACGATAAAAGACTTTTCGCTTTTGGTAACATCAAAAAAAGCTTCACCTTCAAGTTCAACTTCTCTTTTAGTTTTGTTATAACCTTTTTTATTTAATTTTAGTGAGGAATTGGAATTTAACCAGACTTTTGTACCATCTGCTAAAGTATAAAAAGAACGTTGTCCCTTAGCTGATTTATACATAACGATATTTTCGGGCGAGTTATCCATATAATATTCATAAGCATAATAACTTATACTGGCAAACAATACAGGAATAAGTATGGAAGCGGCAATTTTAAGCAATTTTTTTCTGTAAACAGAAAACTTGACTTTTTTATTATTGGTATTCGTTTCAAAAGAAATATTATACTTTAATTTACTGAATTCCTGGCTAATATCAAAACCGCCCTCAGATTTCTGATTCTCAGACAAATCCCATTCATTTTGCAAAATTTCTTTACTCCTGTTATCAGATAATAAATCATTTGCTTCCAAAGGATCATATAATCCCAGAAACACTTTTTTTACAAACGAATTTATTTTTTTCATTGGTTTATTTTATTCTAATATTTATAATACAAATTAATTATACTTATCCCTTAAATGATTTATATAAATTTCAATTCTTATTGTTCATCAATTCTTAATAAAGGATATTTCACTTTTTCAAACAAGTATCTGTACTTCTTGTAAACAGCTAATCCATACATAGACAAAGGTTCAAAGGCTAAAACAAGTATTGTTGATTTCAATTGAGATACCGGAATGTAATAATAATCAATAGATTTGATATTTTTTACAATCTCAGTTTCAAAGATTGGAGTAAAAACATCCTGTTCTTCAATAACTTCATTACTAAACGATTTGAAAATATATTGCTTTATAATATGCTGTTTTTGTGGTTTATACAACATATAAATAAAATTATTTTTTTTAACAAATTCAACTAATAATGAATCGCTTACTGGTATCAGGTAGCCGATTGGTTTTTTTATTTTTGCCAATGCTTTAACTTCTGAGCAAAAATTTTCTACATTTATAATGCTGTCTTTATTGGTTCTTATCGATAATAAGTTATATTTCAATGGCTTTAAAGCTTTAAAATGTTCCATTCTTAAAACTATACTATCATTTTTAAGTGGGTTTATCATTAAATTTCTTGCATTTAATACCTTTGTTTTTAATTCTTTATGATTTTTATAAATGTAATTCAAAAAGGATAAAACGGCAAAGTATTGGCTTTTAGCACGGTGCTCAATAGCGTAAATGGAATCTTTGCCATTGATTCCCTCAATAATAAAAGAAAAACTGTTTTGAATGCCCAAACTTTGACGTCCATCATTAATATCTGTTGTGCTATAACGTAACCTTTCGCCATCAGGCAAACTTCCAACTATATATTTATCTGATGAATAGCCATTTTTTCTAATATTATCAATTACATATGGGAGTATTTTATCTTTTGAAATACTTAGAATTTCTTTGTTAATATTAATATTTGTCAAGCAACCCACCTGCACATCAAAATTCTTTCGTAAACCAAACTCTTCCCATTCTTTGGAGTATGGATAATATTCATGAATATCAATACTTATTTCGGGTAAATATTTATCGAAAATCCTGTGTATAGCTATATTTTCATCAGATTCCAACACAAGGTGATCTCTGTTCATATCAATTTTTTTTGAATTTCGCCTGGTGTTGGCATCACCTCCATCCGGATTAGCCTGAGGTATAATCAGCAAATCCATCCTTTCTAATAATTCAAGACGATTCCCATTTGCTATTTCTTTTATCAATAACAAAAGCCCTTCTTTTCCTGATGGCTCATTCCCATGCTGTTGTGCAATCAACAATACTCCTACTTTATTTGCTGAAGAAATTTTCTGATTACTTATTTTTACAAATGCTACCTTCTTTTTCTTTATGGTTTCATATATAGTATCAACTTTTATAAAAGTATTTTTATCAGACACCTCAACTAAAAAATTCAATATTTCGCTATTTTGACTTAATTTCTTAAAATCAGATTTTTCCAATGGTGTTTTATAATTTACCTGTCCATAACTGCTGTAAGTAATTAAAAACAAAACTGTTATTCTTAATAAATATTTCATACTATGATTTTTTTTAGAAAGTTGAATATAGTGAGGCAAAGATATGTTATTGTAAAAAATCAGAACGATAGCATAAAGTTTGAATATACAACATCAATTTTTGTCAGGGTTTAATAATCCCGGTTCAATTGATTCAAAAGTTTTTTTGATAAACTGAAGTGCCAATCTGATATGCACTTCAACAGTTCTTTCTGACAAACTGAGTTGTTCTGCTATCTCCCTATGGCTAAATCCTTTAAAACGACTTAGATTGAATACTTTCTTTTGCTGTGGTGGCAATTGTTCAATAATAGCAAGGGTATGCCGCTCCAAATCCTTATAGATAATACTTGATTCGAGTTCGCCAAATTCATATTTCAGATAATATTGCACAAAATTAGCGTATGCAATTTCATGTTGTTTTTTCTTATGAATATTAAAAATTGTATTTTTGGTTATCGTAAAAAGAAAAGCTTCAAAAACCAGATTTTCATTAATACTTTCGCGGTATTTCCATATTTTCAGAAAAACTTCCTGAACGATGTCTTTACTCTCTTCCTCATTTCTAAGAAAACGATTTGCATAAAGAAAAATTCGTTCAGAATACTTCTTAAAAATATTTTCAAAAGCACTAAAACTACCGTTTTTTAATGCGATAATATCCGAATAATTACTGTCTTCTTTTATTAAATTGCGAACCATCATTTTCCGAAAATAGCTTAGATAATGATTTTCTTACTGAATTTTTTTTTATGTCTAATATCTTCTATCAAAATAATATAAACACCTTTCTTAACCTCTGAAATATCTAATTTATTTAATTCAGAATCTGTAACTGTTAAAAGTTTTTTTCTTCCATAAATATCAATAAGATTTATTGAAATTCTGTTCTTATTAATATTATCAACAATCAGATTATCATTATTGTAATCTGTAAATATGTTATAATTATCCGAATTATTAATTTTATCAACATACGTATAATTAACTGAATTACCAAGTTTCAGACTATCTCCATTTGTTATAACTGAGAACAAAAATTTATCAAAACCTGCTATATTTCTGATTGTACTGCTTGTAGCTGAACCTGTTTGATTGGCAAAACCATAATTGCCACATTGATTTTTAAGCATAATAACGGGATAATTCCCATAAACCTTCAGGTATGTTTTATTATTGTTGACGTAATATTTCACAAAAGCATTCTTGTACAATAATAAACCACGGGTAATTGTATCTTTTAGCATGGCATAAGGAAATCCGGCAGCTGAATTAATATACATATTACTACTATTATATATTTTTGGAAGTAAGATTGTTGATTTTAAAAGTCCCAAACCTTTTTTCAATTGTAATGAACCATTATTTACAGCATTAGCTGTGAGATAATTGTCGATAATACTTTTACCTGCAAAACGAATATTATCCCCAATAAAAGCAATTGTAAGGCTTTGATTTAATATTTTTTGCATCAATTTAGTACCTGTTGTACCATTTTTAAGGAAATAATCGAGCACATACCATTGATTCTCCATAAAAATTAATTTCTTTGCATTGAAAATCAACACTTCAGCAGCTGCATTATTAATATTTGTCTGAGTACCTTCTAAAACAGATATATTTGTAACACCTTTACTTATCAGATAATTTTTAAAAGAAGTAACATTGCTGCTGCTTGAACTATTGCATATTATCAATAATGAATCAGTCAGGTTTCCGATAGCAGCTGTTTCATTAAGTAATGACTGATTATGTGCCTGAGAATCATCACCCGAAAGCAATAGTGTGGTATTTCTGTTTTCTTCAATTTCAAAAGGGGTAATCTGAGAATTAAAACCATTTATAATGCCTGTATTAAAATTAATTGTATTTAAATGAAGAAGTTGTATATATTTTACCGAATCTGCCTTAAGCAGCATTCCGTTCTGGCTGAAAGTATTATTGTGATAAGCTTCAACCAACGTTGCTGCGCCGGTTCCATATACAGTTCCTATTCTATTTGTATCAATGGTCATAGCAGTTCTTTCATCTAAGCCAACACCCTTAATCATAGTATTGTTTGAAAATTGCCAGTTTGCCAGAAATGACACTAATCTTCCTAATCTTCCTCTGTCGTTAAAGTGACTATCAAAAACATATCCCGGAAACATATTCAGAAAATTATCTTCAAGAGTTATATAAGTATTGTTAGGATTTTCAAGACATTCATCCGAATAAGCTGAAGAATTTTCGGCAGTATATACAACAGATGATAAAATTGCCAAACCAGCTGAAGTTCCGCATATTACTCCTCCCTGATTAAATTTTTGCTGAACAGCCTCCTGAGTTTTGGTATTCCGATAAGTATTATAATAGTTATATTGATCGCCGCCTTTGAAAAAGATAACATCATATGTCATTAAACTATCGTAAGTAGATTGAAGATTTGCTAAAGATGCTGAATTTATCTGAAAATTTTTAGCAAAAACAGCTCCACATTTACTTACAAAATAATCGGGTATCCAATTGGTTTCAGTATTATAAGAAATTACAGCAACCCGTTTATTCTGACTCTTTTGAACAGCCCATTGATAAGGAATTTTATTCCAAGCCAAACTATCATCATTTTCGCTTCCTCCTCCTATCAAAAGCAGATAACCTCCTGCTAATATAAGTTTAAAAGACAAAATAAAAAATACAAATAAAATTATTTTTCTCATCATAATAATTGGATTAATCTCATTTAAAAATTAAAATACAGTTTTAATTTTTTTCTAAATTAATAATAAATACAATTAAAATAAGAAATCCACTTAATTAGAATACTATTTTAACAAATCTAAAAAGCAGATTAATTATCTAAAATCAAAAACAGAATGAATTTTATTATTAATTTATTTTAATATTTTAATTACAATATCAAAAACTATTTCTTATTTAAAATAGTAATTTAGGCTTAACTTGTTTCAGATATGGTAAAATAAAAAAGCAAATAGCATGTAACTTAAATAATTACATACTATTTGCTTTTTTGTTAAATTTTTTTTACTAAATCTTATTGTTATGTATAATAAGTTTTGTAATATTATCCTGAATATCTGAAATCAATTTGGTATTCATACCACTAGCTACCAATTCTTTTTCGTATTTCAAACAAGATGCATGTATAATTTTAAGCCATTCTATTAATGTGGCTTGATGTATTTTATTATATCTATATATTCCTATTCCGAATTCTTCGAGTATTTGAGGTGTGTTTTCGAAGGCTTTACCGGCAAAAAATTTTATTTCTTTAATATAAATTCCGGCAATTTTAATATCATTTGTTAACTCACTTTCTTCTTTGCCCTTTATCAGGGCTTGAAAAATTGGCTCGGTTGTGGTGTTTCCTTCATTGGCAACACCTGTCAGCGTGTTTCTTGTTTCTTGCATGATTTTTCCCTTTTAATTATTATTTAAATTAAAATACTGATTCTTACTGATTCTTACTGATTTTTAAGTCACTTAAATAAATTACAATCGCAAATAAAATTTGCAGGTTTTGCTTGAATTTTCTAATATGTATGATAATTATCAGATAAAATAATATCAAACATTTCTTCACAAAAAATTCATATTGCAAATATACTATATATTTAAGAAGAAATATAATAATACTGTTATAATTTTATTTTTATTTTAAAATCAATTTTCAAACAGAGTATTGTTTTGTTTATCAGGACAATATCTTTTTGTAAAAAATATTGATTTAAAAAAAATATTATATTATTAAAACAAACTCTTTTTTTATAATTTACAATCTGCCATCAACAATTTCGAGTGGCAATAATGATTTGATATCGTACAAAACACTGTGTTTTGATCTGAGTTTAAAATCTATATTTTCGAATTGATGATGAGCCACTGCCAAAACGATTGTATTGTAATTTGCTAGATTAAATTCTGTTATCAAAGTTTCGCCATATTCATGTTTAACTTCTGCTGCATCAGCCCATGGATCATAAATATCAACATGACAACCAAATTGACGCAATTCATTCACTACATCAACTACTTTGGTGTTTCTAACATCAGGACAATTTTCTTTGAATGTAATCCCCAAAACCAACGCTCTCGATTTATTAACTGGTATATCTTTGCGAATCATCAGTTTAATAATTTGAGCAGCAATCCAAGCACCCATTCCATCATTCATACGGCGTCCGGCAAGTATAATTTCGGGGTGATAACCAACTTCCTGTGCTTTTTGTGCAATATAATAAGGATCAACACCAATGCAGTGTCCGCCTACCAAACCTGGTGAAAATTTTAGGAAATTCCATTTGGTTCCGGCAGCGGCCAAAACAGAATGTGTATCTAAACCCATATGAGCACAAATACGTGCCAATTCGTTTACAAAAGCAATATTTATATCGCGTTGCGAATTTTCGATAACCTTAGAAGTTTCTGCAACTCTTATTGAAGGAGCTTTATGAGTTCCTGCTTTAATAACTTTTTTGTACAACTGATCAACAACTTCAGCAATTTCTGGGGTAGATCCAGAAGTTACTTTATGAATAGTGGTTACTGTATGTTCCTTATCACCGGGATTGATACGTTCGGGTGAATAACCTGCATAAAAGTCTTTATTTAGTTTCATACCCGAAGTTCTTTCAATAACTGGCAAACAATCTTCCTCTGTACATCCAGGATAAACGGTTGATTCGTAAATAACGATATCTCCTTTACTAATTACCTTACCTATTGTTTCACTGGCTTTTACAAGTGGATACAAATCGGGACGATTATTTTTATCAACCGGAGTTGGTACTGTAACGATGTAAATATTACAATCTTTAATATCTTCCAACTTACTGGTTAAGAACATTCCTCTTAGATCAGGTATGGTTTTTGAAAGAACTGATTGTAGATTTTCGTCATCAACTTCCAGCGTATTATCATGACCTTGATATAAACCTTCTATTCTTTCTTGTTTTATATCAAAACCCACAACAGGATAATGTTTGGCAAACTCAACAGCTAAAGGCAAACCAACATAACCCAAACCAATCATACATATTTTATGTGAACTCATATTTTTAATTGTTTTTTAAGTTCTTAATTGCAATTTTCTTCATCACTTTTTATAACTTCTACATCTTCATTTGGCAAGTTTACCAATATAGATTGTCCAACCTGATCTATCCTAATTATCAGATTCTTTTTCCCTCTAAAATCAACCATTTCACCTTCAATGCCTGTAAAAACACCTGAAATAATCCTTATTTTACTACCTGGTTGAAGTTTTTCAACAGTAAGCATGACAGGATATTTAGAGTCAACAATTTTTTTCATAATATCAATCTGCCATTCGGGAATTGGAGCCGCTTTACCCGAAAAAGTAACATATCTAACAATACCTTCTATTTCCAAAACGTTATAATACTCTCTTTCACTAACTTTTACAAAAACATAAGAAGAAATCATAGGTTCATCTACATATTTTTTCCTATCTTTCCATTTTCGTAATTTTCGGGTTAAAGGCAAGAAAACTTCAATATTTGTTTCTTCAAGTCGCTCTTTAACTCTTTTTTCAGTTCGGGAAAATGTATATAATGCATACCAATTGTACTCCATTCACTTTATATTTTTAGTTTAAGCTATATCGAACTTCTAAAAATTGCTTTTTATTTGTTAAACTTCGACTTTTAAACACCTCATTTACAAGGGAAAACTGCGGTTTTAAAAATTTGGTTTGCCTCAAAAAAAATATTTTTTTTAGAATCCCTCTATATTTAAGTTTTAATTATTTATTGAATTGCAAATATAATAAAGTCTGATAAATAACAATAATAATTTGGTTGATATTTTTACTTCCTTCCAAAATCAGCAGGTATTTCGCCCCATACTTCAGTTTCCCACTTAAGCAGAGTATTGTGCCATGTATTTGTATTTAGCCATTGTTCAGCTCTTTGTATCAATTCAAATAAATCTTTATTTTCTGCAGTCATTTCGAGTTTGGTACGTGCTTTTTTAGCTTTTATCCATGCAATTGCGGTTTGAGAATCGCTATAAATTGGTAAATTTGAATTATGTTTCTTAAGCATAGCTAAACCATGAACTATAGCTAAAAACTCACCAATATTATTGGTTCCGTATCTATATGGACCATTATGAAAAATCTGTTTTTTCGATTCGGTATCAACACCTCTATACTCCATTAGTCCCGGATTTCCTGCGCAAGCAGCATCTACAGAAATACTCGGAATTATTGGTTTATGTCCTTGTATTAATGAAGCTATGGTTGATTTGGGTTTACCAATGTATTGATGAGGTTTAGAAACAAATGCCTTTTCAGCTTCTTCAAAACTTTCGAACGATTTGAAAAGCGCTCCTTCAAAAGCTTTTATCTGCATTTCGCATTCAGCCCAGCTTTTATAAATTCCGGGTTTCAATCCTTTCCATACAACGTAAAACTTTTGCTTTGTCATTATTAAAACTTAATCATTTGTTTTATTATTAAAATATGTATCGAGCAATAACTGAGCTGCGACATAGGAAGTGATTTTGTTATCGAGTATATCATTCTGATATTTGGTTATTTGTTTTTGAATATGTTTATCTGAGTAAAATCTTTCCTTTAAATATTCATTTACAGTTTCAAGCATTATTTTTGTAGCCTGATGTTGGCGTTTTATCTCAAAATGTTTATTCTGTTTGGTAAAATCAATAAATTTCAAAATGATTTCCCATACATTATTGATACCCTCTCGCGTATAAGCCGAACAAGTTGTAACCTCAGGTATCCAACCAGATTCTGTTGGAGGAAACAAATGTAAAGCATTCTGATATTGAGCCTTAGCTAAGGTAGCCATTTTCAAATTATCTCCATCGGCTTTATTAATTGCAATAGTATCAGCCATTTCCATTATTCCTCGCTTTATACCTTGCAATTCATCGCCAGCATTAGCTAGCATCAATAAAAGAAAGAAATCAACCATCCCATGAACTGTAGTTTCAGATTGTCCAACACCAACTGTTTCAACAAAAATAACATCAAAACCTGCAGCTTCGCACAAAACAATGGTTTCGCGAGTTTTGCGGGCTACGCCGCCCAATGAACCAGCAGAAGGAGAAGGTCTAATATATGCATTTGCATCTGTTGCAAGCTCCTCCATCCTGGTTTTATCACCCAAAATACTCCCTTTTGACCGTTCGCTACTTGGGTCAATAGCCAAAACCGCTAATTTATGTCCCTTTGAAGTTAAATGTTTTCCAAGTGCTTCAATAAATGTACTTTTCCCAACACCAGGAACACCAGTTATACCAATCCTTATTGAATTTCCGGCATTTGGCAAACATTTGGCTATAATTTTTTGAGCAATATGCTGATGCTCGCTCAATGAACTTTCTATCAATGTTATAGCCTTGCTCAATATCGTGCGATTTCCTTGAAAAATGCCTTCAACATACTCATCTACTGATAAAATTGTTCTTTTCTTATGCAAAGATTTATTCAAATTTGGATTTACAACCGAAGGCTGATTTATTCCAGGCTGCACCTGCAATGCTGATTGAAAATCATTTTTTATTTCATCCATAGGATACAAAATTTCAATTCAATTTTTATTTGTTTTTTAAATTAACAGCCTGCTTTTGTAATTGTTTATCAATCTCATTTTTAACTATTATCTCCAACCCATGAGGTATAGGCTTGGTGTCTTCATCTACATGTACAAAAGTTATAAAACCTTCAACCAGACTTTTATCACAGTTTATTGAACATACAGAAACATGGGCAATAATACTTGTTTTGCCACAATAAACAATTTTGCTATTAAAAAAAATAGTATCTCCCAATTTTACACTTTTTGAAAAATGCATTCCGTGTATCTTTAGGCAAATAATATTTTTGGGACTTATAATTGCTGAAGCTGCTACAAAGCCTGATTCTACAAACCATTCTGCAGTTCTTCCGGCAAATAAAGTTCCGTGATGATTTAAATCTTCGCTTTTTACTAATCGGTAAGTAGTAAACGATTGAATTTCTTTCTTCTGTAACATTTTTGGTTTTTTATGCAAATTTAAACTTATTTGCCTAAAGAATAAAAGCGTTTTTTAAAAAGAAATAAACAATCCTATTTCTTCAAATAATACAAACTTACCATTTGTTTGATTAAATGATTTCTAATAGAGGTATTGCCACTGCATAATAATCTGAATTTACTATAACTTCAGGTTTTTTTTCTGTAAGAAATGTATATCTGTTTAAAATATTTGGCAAACCCAGCCCTGACGAAGGTTCATGGTCTAGTCGCTTTTGCAGATTGTTTTTTATTAACAGATATTGGTTATCAGTAACTGTAATTTCAATAGTTAGGGGTTTTTCGGTAGAAATAATATTGTGTTTTATGGCATTTTCAACCAACATCTGCAATGTAAGCGGTGCAACTCCCTTTTCAAGAAATTGTGGTGGAATCAAATTTTTAAGTATCAAATTGTTACCATACCTTTTTTGCTGAATAAAAGTATAGGTTTTGATAAGTTCCAGTTCTTCTTTTACAGGAATAACACTTTTATCGCGAAGTTGCAGTATAATACGGAAGAAATCAGAAAGCTTTTGAACATATTCTGATGCCGCTATTTTATCTTCCTCAATAAGAGTGATTAATGTATTAAAACTGTTAAATAGAAAATGAGGATTTATCTGATTCTTAAGTGTTTCGTATTGCGATAACAATCCTTCTTTCTCAAGTTGTTCGGCACGTTTGATGGTCTTTATCCACAGCATATAAAAGAAAACAGCTTCGTGAATGAAAGAAATTATCATAGATATTATTAAAGAACTTATATATACACTCCAAAAATTATATTCTTTGCCGATTTCTTCCGACAAAAACAATGAAGCTACAAAAAATACAAATTTTACAATCAGTAGTATGTAAATAGCTAAGATAATTATCTCATATACTAGATGTTTGATGGGATTTTTATCCCAAGGGAAATGTTTCCATAATTTATTAATAATAAACCTGCATCCCAGCCACATTGCTGCAGTACTGAATGTTGAAAAAATAATATTCAATACCACAAAATTCATTTTTATATTAAAAAACATACCGTTTAACAATGGAAAAACTACACCCATTATCAAAATGCCAATTATTATAACCCATTTGTCTTTAAAACCTACACCTTCAAATTCTATTTTCTTCATAGCCTTTTATTTATGTATAATTAAAAAATAATTCTGTATTGAGGTATCACCATGATTCCCATCTGATTACTAAATGATTTTACGCCTGTTTTCTGATTGAATTTTTCGGCATATACATTCTCCTGATTAAACAAATTCTGAATATCAATGGCAAATTCCTGTGTTATTTTTTTACCATTTCTGCGATAAGTTAGCTTAAAATCAGTACGAAAATAATTTTTGTATTGCAATGAATATGCTTTGCTTTCATCAAAATTCTGAACATATCTTCCTGATATTCCATCATAAGATACACTACTTGGCGTATAACGTTGTCCTCCTGCAAAAGTAGTTTTTATATCAAAACCAATGGA
>CAZWRD010000020.1:0-33206 GCA_964636105.1 uncultured Bacteroides sp. | reverse complement strand
ATACCTCACTTGTTGTATTAAAGTATTTTCAATTTCTTCTACTCTGTATCCACATATTACACCAGTTATTAAATGTGCATTTGGATTCAGATTTGCTGATTGAAAAAATTGTTCAAAATTTACATTTTCAGCTATAAGCTTTTTTAAATCGGCTTCATCAAAACCAGTAAGCCAATAAATTATTTGATCAACTTCTTGCTTTGTTCTGCCTTTTTTCTGTGCTTTTGCTAAATATAGTGGATAAACCACGGCAAAATTCATTTTTGCAAAAACCTCATATTGTTTGTTTGTTGTATTCATTCTTCAAGTTTTTTAAACCATTTTTTTGAAGTTATATTGCGATGCGGACAACCGGGCCAACAACAAGGTTTGCGTTTTCCCTCATTCAAATCGTGCAACATACGTTGAATATGTTCCATTCTGGTTTCAGATTTTTTTACTGTTGTAATCCAGCAAATCCATTCATTACGCTGAATAGCAGTAAGTGAATTCCACTTATCAAGTATTATTGCATCTGCTTTCAATACAATTTCAATATCATTGGGTACTTCATGCAAAATTCCAGGTAAAACATTAATATTCATACCAATATTGATTTTTAAGTTTAGAATTACATAAATAACATCAGAAAAATATTTGAAAAGAATTTATTCAAATTTGATATCTTTTACATTAAGCTGTAAAGAGGTTTTGCCATTCCATTCGTTTTCTTCTATATGATAGCATATTGAAAACGGAAAGCCTTTATGAATATAGGGGAACGAGTCAGCTTGTTGAAAAGCAATACCAGAAAACGGATAACTAGCAATTTCGGGATTAATTACTGATAATTTAATGTGATTATTGCCTACAACTTTCGAATATCCAGCATCTTTAACATTATCAGTCTGAAATATTGGCGACATATTACCAGGTCCGAAAGGCGAAAATTGCTTTAAAATATTATAAAATTTGGTATTAATATCATTCAGATTTACAATATCATCTATTTCTATTTCGGGAGTAAGCATATTTTCTTTAATCGATTTGCAAACTTCTGCCTCAAATCTCAATCTGAATTTCTCAAAATTTTCGGGTTTTAACGACAAGCCAGCCGCATATTTATGACCTCCAAAATGTTCGAGTAAATCACTACAAGCTTCAATTGCATCATAGATATCAAAATCTTTCACACTACGTGCCGATCCGGTAATCAAACCATTAGATTGTGTAAGCACTATTGTTGGTCGGTAATATTCTTCTGTTAATCTTGAAGCTACTATACCTATAACGCCTTTGTGCCATTCGGGATGAAATATAACGGTAGATTTACTTTCCTTCAGAAACGAATCACTCTTAATTATATCAATGGCTTGCTGCGTTGTAAATGAATCCAGATTCTTACGATCAATATTGTTATTATTTATCAGTTCGCCAAATTTAAGTGCCTTTTCCATCGAATCACAATTTAATAATTCAACCGAACTTTTACCACTTTCCATTCTGCCGGCAGCATTAATACGCGGGCTAATCAGAAAAACCAAATCATTGATGCTTAGTTCTCGTTTAAAAAACAATTCAGAATCTTCCTTACAATCTTCTGTTTTGCAAATATTACTAAAACGCAATACGGCTTCTATCCCTACTCTGGGCTTTGTATTTATGAGCTTCAAACCATAATAGGCCAATATGCGATTTTCGCCGGTTATTGGTACAATATCTGAAGCAATACTAATGGCAACCAAATCAAGATATTTTGTAATATGATCAAAAGGAATTTTATTTTTCTGAGTAAATGCTTGTATCAGTTTAAACCCAATGCCACAACCCGAAAGCTCATCGTAAGGATATTCAGAATCAAGTCGTTTTGGATCTAAAACTGCAACAGCCTCAGGAATAAATTCACCCGGACGGTGGTGATCGCCAATAATAAAGTCAATGCCTTTTTCGTTGGCATAAGTTATTTGTTTGGTAGCTTTAATGCCACAATCCAAAGCAATTATAAGTTTAAAATTATTTTCTTCGGCAAAATCAATACCTTTATATGAAATACCATATCCTTCAGAATATCTGTCAGGTATATAAAAATCTACTTCGTTATAATGTTCTTTCAGAAACGAATAAACCAAAGCCACTGCACTGGTTCCATCTACATCATAATCGCCATAAACCAATATTTTTTCTTTTCGTTCAAAAGCTTTTTCAATTCTATCTATGGCAATATCCATATCTTTCATCAAAAATGGGTCGTGCAAATCGCTAAGTTGAGGACGAAAAAAAGCTTTGGCTTCGTCAAAAGTACGAATACCTCTTTGAACCAGTAAATTTGCCAAATGAATATCAATATTCAATTCATTTTGAAGCTTCGTTACTGTTTCAAAATCACCCTTTTCCTTTAAAACCCATCGTTTTTCCATCCTTGTTTTTTTGCAGTGTAAAGTTAGTAATAAAATTCAAGTTTAAAATATTTATTAATAAAAAAAATATTGTATTAATTATTTGTTAGTAAACAAATGATTTGTTGATATTTAAATCTACCTGTTTCCTATAGCAGAAAAGTTAACTGCAAAAATAACTTCATTATAAAAACTTTTAAATTCGGGCAGATACATCAATCTATAACCCAAATTAATGGGTGCAACAAACCTTAAAATATGCATTTCAGTGTTTATTTCGGTGCCAACAGAACTCAAATTAGTTTGCTTACCATTATATTTTGCGATTGAGCCGCCATAATATAAGTTCATATCAAGCCTTTTCAGATACATCAGCGAACCGATAGAAAAATCGGGATATAATAGCGGGAAATAATATTTCAATGAAGTTGAATATAAATTATCGCTGTTTACCGAATAATTTCCAATTGGATAGCTAATTAAATCAGCATACTCATAATTTGAATTGTTTGTATTTCGTTTTTGCCAGGCATTGTAAAAAACAAATCCATGTTGATTTATAACAGACGGAAAGTACAAATAGTTTTCAACCGAAAAAATATTTCCATAGTTTTGTATCCCAAATGGCGAATGACGATAATTAATTTCGAGACTTTGCCCCCATTTTGGAAACAAATCTTTCTGACTCATTCTTAAAGTATGATAAGCATAAAACCGATAATCAATCGTGTTGATATTTCCCTTTTTAAAGATTGAAGGTGTTGATGAATGATGAGAAATATTGATTATTGTTGTGCTTAGCGAAGGCTGAAATCCGGTAAAATACTTTCCGGTATTTATTTTTAAAGGAAGTCTTAGCGTGGTTTTTAAATTGGTTTCACCAAAAGTAAAAGTTGAAATCACAACATCATTCTTGTCAACCAATCTACCTGTTCTGTTGCTGTAATCAATTTTAGCTTCAATAATCGGATACCAACCTTTATAAACCAAATTGAAATAATATTTACCTCTTTTTTGGGCTGTAAGATATTCATATCCAAGCGTAATAAAAGCAGTACTAAGCAAATTATGCGACATTAATGAAAATCCAGGCGATATACTTTGGTTGTTTGCATCTACCGAAAATGGAGCCCAGGAATGGATATTGATCAGATTCTTTAACTTATTATATTTTTTTGTTTTAAAATCTAAATTTTCAACAGAAATGCTATCAGCTGCAAATTTTTCTTGCTTGCTCAATTCAGAAACAAACAAATACGCTTCGGGTTTATCAAAATCAACTTCATTCCAATTACTTGCATTAAAATCAGCCTCAACAACTTTGTATCCATTGGAGGTATAGTTGGTATAATTAATCTTTGAATGGTCATAAGAAAAACAAAACTCATAAGCTCCATATTTTGAAGAGCTTACTTTAAAAAACTTTTTAGTCAAAGTATCTAAAGCCAGAATCTCATTACGTCCGTCAACTAAAGAATTAAAACAAACCAAACCCTTTACAAAAATAGGTTTGCTAATTTCTTTATATGTAAAAGGAATAATATTTTTTGATGTGCCGTTTTGCAAATTAAAATTGCAAAAAGTTTTGCCATTATCACCTATTAATGTTGCAATTATTTCATTATTGTTTATCCATGATGGGCTGCTAATTATATAATTTTCAGCAATAGAAATTCTATTTTTTATATTGCCATTTTCGGCATCAATTACAACTAAAAAGCATTCATTTTTTTCAGTTATTTCTATCAAAGCAATACTTTTTGCATCATGTGAAAAAACAGGAGAAAAATACCTCATTTTTCGTGCTATAATAGTCGATTTCTTTTTGTTGAAATCATAAATTTTTATTGAGGAAGTTGATTTTAAGCTCCATCTCATATCATTTACTTGCTCAGCCCAAACCATTTTACCCGAAGAATAAGAAATATAATCATCCATAATATCACCCGGGGTATAAATTGTTTGATAATTTCCTATACTATCTATCTTTACAATCCGGATAATATCATTCATGCTTTTTTTAACAGCAATTAATTCATTATCATTTACATAACAAGGATTTCTAAAATCAGAAAACACTTTATCAGTTCTTACTTTTGGTTTAAAATCAGAGAATTCCCTATTTTGATTTTGCAATTTCCATATTGAATCCAGAAAATCTAAAGTATTCTCGTAATGTAATTTAGGATTAATACCAGCATATTTCTTAAAACCGTATGCAAAAGGAATTACTTGATAAGGATTTCTTCCAATATTTTGTAAAGTTTTATCCCAAATATCGTAACCATAAAGTAAGCGGGCATTGGCAACCAATTGATAACCTAAAGTATAAGGGTCTGGTACATAATCAACATAAGAACCAAACATGGCTTTATTATAGGAAAATTTTCCTTTTTCGAGTAATTGAGTTTTTAAATCCATAGAAAATTGAGGAATACGTCCCCTACCCGATTTTGACAATGCCGTTTCCATTACAACTGCATCGCCTTCCAAAAACCATCTTGGCAAATAAACTCCTGCTACTGCTCCCAATCCCATTTGCCCAAAAGGAATTGCAAATAAACGAGTTAAACCTCTATTTAACTGACTCACCTGAACTACATGTCTGTATTCGTGCAAGCTAAGTTGCTTTAACCAAGTTTGTGAATACAAATCCTGAGGAGGACAAGTAAACCATTCGCTTCGTTTTGGCGACCAAGTTACAAATCCATTAGATTTTATAGTTTGATTATGTAAAATAATAGGAACTTTTGCAGGTTTTTTACTCAGCGAAAAAGTGTTATATTTATGAGTAGCAATCAAATAGTTTGCTACTTTATTTGCTTCATTTTCAAATTCGATTGGATAAATCAACTTAAAAAACAATGTATCAATCTGCTTCCATTTGAGTTTTGCAGGATTCTGACCCGCATCATAAAATTGTGCATAAATCGGAAAATGAAGTATAAACAAAAAAAACAATAAAATTTTATTCTTCATTTTTTAAAATTAATTTATAAACCCGATGCAAGCAAATCAATAATATGAATACACTTAATTGGTAAATTTTGTTTTTGAATTATTGAATTCATCTGTATCAAACAACTTACATCAGTTGATACAATATACTCGGCTCCAGTTGCCATAGCATTATTTAATTTTTTTTCAGCCATCAACACTGATATAGCTTCATTTTTTACAGAAAAGCTTCCACCAAAACCACAACAAACATCAGTATCTTTCATTTCAATTAACTCAAGCCCTTTTACATATTGCAATAATAATCTAGGTTCTTCTTTAATTCCATAATCTCTTAATGCAGCACAAGAATCATGATAAGTAACTCTATGATTGAATGTTGAACCAATATCTGTAATTCGCAGTACATTTACCATAAAATCAGTAAATTCAAAAATATTTTTTTGCAACTGTCTAAATTCTAAATGGTAAGCAGTGTTATGAAATAATTTTCCATAATAATTTCTTATAAATCCTATACAAGTGGTTGAACCACCAACAATATATCGATTATTTGGAAAATCTTTTAAAAATTTCTCACCCAAAACCCTGGCTTCATCCCAAAAGCCATTAGCAAAAGCCATTTGTCCGCAGCAAGTTTGATTGGGATTATAGTTTATTTCCATGCCATGTTTCTCTAAAATTTTAATCATATTAAAAGCAGTATCAGGAAATAACTGATCTATAAAGCAAGGAACAAAAATGTCTATCTGATTAGTCATATGAGTTTTATATAATATAACATGAACTTACAAAATTAATAAAAATTAAAACATTTAGTCAATTTAATTTTTATTTTTCACAAACCAGATTTATTTATATAGCTAAAAAATTGATTTTTAATGCAATAAGCAATATTTTATGTTTTTTTACATAATTCTTAAATATTTTACATCATATTTAGTTTTTTTTAAGTATCTTTGTTCTAATAAAAATATTATTTTAACCTTTTAAATTTTTGAAGAATATGAAAAACTCAACACTTCGAGTTCGTCCAATTGGCGTTGGAAACAATGTCCATTCCTTCTACTTTGTTAATGAGGAATTGTGGCTTGAAACCATAAATTCACCTAAAAAAAGAAACAGTTTAAAAACTGTAAAAGTAGATTTTGTTCATAAAAAAATTACACCACCTGAACTTGTAAAAAATGTTTTTCCTTTTGATAATCAGAATGAATTTAGTGTTTCGGAGAAAAAATTTATAAATATGCGAATATTTTTAAATTTTGATTTAAAAGACATTCAAGATTATTTATGCAAACCATTAAAATTAAAATCGTTACTTAACTGTTATTAAGAATAACTGCATGTAGCATGCAATAAGTTAATATACAATAGATTTATAGCAATATTTTTAATATCACTAAAAACTCGTTTAAATGTTGCCAAATTTTATTGTTATCTTATTCATTAGATTAAATCAATCTTTAATGGTTTAAAATTAATAAGAGTTATGATTTTGTTCATTTGTAAAACAAATTGAACTTACTGCATCATTAAAATTGATATTACCTTTTATAAAAACACAACTATAAACCAAATATAAAAGCAGCAGTTGCTCATACAATAATTATACATTTAATTAATTATTAATGATTGATTAAACATTAAAATAAACAAACATATATAAATTGAATTAAAACTTTTATGTATTTTTAATTGTTTTAACTTATATTTGTAAATTAAAAAATAAAGAAATGACATCATTAAAAATTGGAGATAAAGCACCTGATATCAATGCTATAGACCAAAATGGCAATAGTATTGCATTAGAAAATTACATAGGTTCGAAACTTATTTTGTTTTTTTACCCAAAAGACAATACACCTGGTTGTACTGCCGAAGCATGTAATTTAAGAGATAATTATCAATATCTATTAGATAAAGGTTTTAAAATAATAGGTGTAAGTGCAGATAATGTTGATTCTCATCAAAACTTTACATCAAAATTTGATTTGCCTTTCCCTCTTATTCCAGATGTAGAAAAAAAAATAATTTTGGATTATGGAGTTTGGGGTGAAAAAAAATTTATGGGCAAAACCTATGATGGAATTCATAGAGTAACTTTTGTTATCGATGAAAAATCGAATATTGAAAAGATATTTACAAAAGTTGAAACCAAAAATCATAGTACACAAATTCTTAAAGAATACAAATAAAAAAAACATCATATGAGCAAAGAAGTTATTGAAAATCAAGACAAAAAAGAAAAATTAAAAGCTTTACAACTTACCATTGATAAAATTGAAAAAAATTATGGTAAAGGTTCAATAATGAAACTAGGAGACCATCCAGTAGAAGCATTGGAATATATTTCAACAGGATCCTTGGGTTTAGATGTAGCATTGGGCGTTGGTGGACTTCCAAAAGGCAGAGTAATTGAGATTTATGGACCTGAGTCATCAGGTAAAACAACCTTAGCCATTCATGCCATTGCTGAAGCCCAAAAGGCAGGAGGTATAGCAGCATTTATAGATGCAGAACATGCATTTGATAGCTTTTATGCTAAAAAACTAGGAGTTGATACTGATAATTTACTTGTTTCTCAACCAGATAATGGCGAGCAAGCTCTAGAAATAACAGAAAACCTAATTAGATCAGGCGCTATTGATATTATTGTAATTGACTCAGTAGCAGCACTTACACCCAAAAGTGAAATTGAAGGTGAAATGGGTGATTCGAAAATGGGATTGCAAGCCAGATTGATGTCGCAAGCTTTAAGAAAGTTAACTTCTACTATAAGTAAAACAAATTGTTGCTGTATATTTATCAATCAGTTACGCGAAAAAATAGGTGTTATGTTTGGAAATCCCGAAACAACCACTGGTGGTAATGCCTTAAAATTTTATGCTTCTGTTCGTTTAGATATTCGCAAAATAAGTCAGATAAAAGATGGCGAAAATGTTGTTGGCAATAGAGTTAAAGTTAAAGTTGTAAAAAACAAAGTTGCTCCACCATTCAGAATGGCTGAATTTGATTTGATTTACGGCGAAGGTGTTTCTAAAGTAGGCGAAATCATCGATTTAGGTGTAACAAATAATATCATTAAAAAAAGTGGATCTTGGTTTAGTTATGGCGATACCAAATTAGGGCAAGGTCGTGATGCTGTTAAGCAACTATTATCTGATAATCCAGAACTATCTGAAGAACTGGAAATAAAAATTAAAGAAAGTATTGCAATCTAAACAATTACTTTCAAAAAAAAGCCTGTTGCAATTTCAACAGGCTTTTTTTATGAGGTTTATAAGGTAATATTCAATTATTTTTTGGAAATTTGCAAAAAAATAATCTGATTTTAATTCATATTAATTTATTCAAATGAAGAACAAAATTTCAATTTTAATTATCACAATATTAGGTATTTTCATTTTTAGTTGTTCTAATAAAACTGAAAACAAAAATACTGAAGGAAAAACAAGTGATCCAATTACTTTACTTAATGAAGAGATTAAAAAAGATGATAACAATGCCGCATTATACAACAAAAGAGCGAAATTGTATATTGTTTCAAATCAAATAAATAATGCATTAAGTGATATAAACAAAGCGATTGAGCTTGATCCCAAAAATGCAGATTACTATTTAACCCTTTCTGACATTTATTTTGCTACAGTTCAAATTGATAAATGCAAAGAAGCCATTGATAAAGCTATTAAAACAGATGATAAAAAAGTTGACTCATACCTTAAACTTGCTGAACTTAATTTATACTTAAAAAAATATGAAGATACCTATAAAAATGCAGACAAAGCATTAAGTATCGACAACAATTCTGCACAAGCTTTTTTCATTAAAGGATTTGCTTATAAAGAAAATGGAGATTCAACCAAGGCTGTAGCAAATTTCATTAAATCAACAACATTAAATCCAGAACATTACGAATCATTTATGCAATTGGGACTAATGTTTTCGAATAGAAAAAACAAGTTAGCTATTGATTATTTTAATAGTGCTTTAAACCTGAAACCCAAAAGTATAGAGGCATATTATGCTTTGGCTATGTTTCAACAAGAAAACGGAAAACCCGATGAAGCAATTAAAGCGTACAAAAGTATTTTATCGATAAACCCAAGTTATAAAGAAGCATATTTTAATTTGGGATATATTCAATTAGAAATAAAAAAGAATTACATAGAAGCTTTGAAATACTTTGGTGATGCAATAAAAACAGATAAAGATTATGCTGAAGCATATTATAACAGAGCTTATACATATGAATTATTGAAAGAATTCGAAAAAGCACGAGCCGATTACAAAACTGCAAGAGATTTGAAAGTTAATTACCAAAAAGCAATTGAAGGTTTAAATAGACTCGACAAAATAAAATAAGAAAAAAATAAGCCCTGTAAATAATATACTTACAGGGCTTCTTTTTTATTTAAAATACTTTAAATCAACTCTTTCTTAATTTCATTTAAATCATCAACAAAAATTGCGGTTTGGTTAAGCAATTCCTGATAGATTGCAGCAGCGTTTGACAAATCATTATTTTTCCCCATCATCTCCAACTGAAAAGATAAATCTCCCGGTAAACACGGATTTGAAAAATTCTTAAATGAGCTTTTAATTTTATGAGCATGAAAATCGAGCTTTTTGGCATCATTCTGCATAATAGCTTCTCTTATCCCCTGAATATCTTTTATATATTCTTCAAAGAACATATTGATAATATCTACAATAAATTCATTTCCATATTCGCCATAATTCTCTAAAAGTTTGACTTTGTTAATTATTTGTGTCATAAAAAAAGCTATATTAATTACAGTGTAAATTTACAAAAAAAAATGAGATTAAATTACTTTTTACAAAAAAAAACTTTTAAAATATTTAAAATATTTAAAATACCAATTCTAAATTAATGAATAACAATCATTTAATATTACAATATTGCAATAATTATATCAAAGCTTTAATACAATCAGAAAGTTACAAGAACCTGATTTTTAGTTTATTGAAATTAAAATTGCAACGCTATTTCAAAATATATTTATTACAAAGTATTAAATTCCAAGAGCTAATAACATAAAAACAAATAGTAAATTGCAATAATTTATATTTGAGGGAAAAAAGATATAACAGCTTTATAACCTATTATCAATGAAGTTGCAAGAAATAAAAGCGACCAAAAAACAGCAGGAAGGTGGGTTAAATCAGCTAAGTTCTTTGCATCACCAGCCAATTTTGGTGTTTTTACACTAATAATCAATAATATGATAGCAGATAAAATTGAATCGGAAAGAATAATAAATGAACAAAAAAGTACAAACCCAAAGAGAAGCATTTGTATTTTTAAATATATAATTAAGCCACTTATAATTAAAAACGATAATAACCAAAATATTCCATACCAATTTCTTACATATAAAATCAAATTAAGTATGGCTATGCTAATTATTATAAACAGCACATAATCATAAGCTTGCTTATGAATTAAATAGAAAAAAATGTAAGCAGTAAATGACGAAAAAGGATAACCGACTATAGAAACCAAGAAGGTTTTAAATTTATTATCTGTTGATGTTAAAACACTTCCTGATGCATCACTTGATAAATCTATTTTATGCACTTTCCCACTCAAAAACAAAGCCACAAGTGCATGTCCTGTTTCATGAATTAATGTATTAATACCTACAAAATATTTACCTACTATTGGCAAACGTGAGATTATAATGCTCAATGCCAGAAAAATATAAAAAATTACAGTTTGATTTCTGAAAAATTCATTCATAAATTTTTATTAAAAAAGCCCTTTAAATAATTAAAGGACTTGTTCATGATTTATAAAAAAAAAGAATTATCCTTCTTTAATTTTTTGTTTTACAACATCTTTAATATCTTCTATAATTCGTCTTGCCAAATGATCTGCCTTTGCTATTGAATCACTTTCTGAATAAATTCTGATAATTGGTTCTGTATTTGATTTTCTGAGATGCACCCATTCATTTTCGAATTCAATTTTAACACCATCAATAATATTAATAGGATAAGAAGAATATTTATCTTGAATTTTTTCAAGAATTTGATCTACATCCATATCTATTGACAATTCAATTTTATTTTTTGAAATAAAATAATCAGGATATAAATTTCTTAACTCTGTGCAGGTTTTCCCTGATTTTGCAAGATGCGTTAAAAACAAAGCAATACCAACCAAAGCATCACGTCCATAATGCAATTCTGGATAAATAATCCCGCCATTACCTTCGCCACCAATTACTGCATTGTTTGCTTTCATTACTTCTACAACGTTTACTTCTCCTACAGCAGAGGCAAAATAATCAGCTCCAGCTTTTTCTGTAACTACTTTTAAAGCACGTGTAGATGAGAGGTTTGAAACGGTATTACCTAGTTTATTTTTCAATATATAATCCGCTACTGCCACCAAAGTATATTCTTCGCCAAACATTTCTCCATCGTTTCTAATTATAGCCAATCTATCCACATCAGGGTCAACAACAAAACCTAAATTTGCTTTTGTTTTTATAACAGTTTCAGCAATTTCTGTAAGATTTTCGGGCAGTGGTTCTGGATTATGAGGAAATAATCCATTAGGATCACAGTATAATTCAACAATTTGATTAACGCCTAATGATTTTAGCAACATAGGAATAGCAATACCTCCTGTAGAATTAACACAATCAATTGCAACTTTAAAATTTGCACTTTTAATTGCATCTACATCAACCAATGGTAGTTGTAAAATTTTATCAATATGTTTTTGAATAAAAGTATCATCCTTTTCATATTTGCCAATGATATCAATATTTGCAAACAAATAATCATCATTTTCAGCTATTTGCAATACTTCAGCACCTTCTGCCGCATTAATAAATTCACCTTTGCCATTAAGTAATTTTAGCGCATTCCATTGTTTAGGATTATGACTTGCAGTAATAATAATACCACCATCAGCATTTGATTCGGTTACAGCTATCTCAACAGTCGGTGTAGTAGAAAGTCCAATGTCCAAAACATCAACACCCATTCCAATTAATGATCCACAAACCAAATTATTAACCATTTCTCCAGAAATTCGGGCATCTCTACCAACCACAAATTTCATTTTACTTTTAGTTGAAGTTTTTTTTATAAATGCAGCAAAAGCAGATGTAAATTTTACTACATCAATTGGAGTAAGACCTTCGCCAGGTTTGCCTCCTATGGTTCCTCTAATGCCGGATATTGATTTTATTAATGTCATAAATAAAGGTTTATTTAAATAAAAATAACGAAAGACTTAATATAACTAATAAGCCTTTCGTTATGCAAAAATAGTAAAAGAAATGTTAATTAAGAAATTTATCTTAATATTATTTCAACACTTCTGTAACCAATTGAGCTGCATCATTTAATGAAATTGCAGCAAATACTTTTAATCCTGAATTATCGATAATTTCTTTACCTTCAACTGCATTTGTACCTTGCAATCTTACAATTATCGGTATATTAATTTCGCCAATATTTTTGTAGGCATCAACTACACCTTGAGCAACTCTGTCGCATCTCACAATACCACCAAAAATATTTAAAAGAATTGCCTTTACATTTGGATCTTTTAATATGATACGAAAAGCTTCTTCTACCCTTTTTGCGTTTGCTGAGCCACCAACATCAAGAAAATTAGCAGGTTCACCACCCGATAATTTAATTATATCCATAGTTGCCATTGCCAAACCAGCTCCATTAACCATGCAACCTACATTGCCATCCAATTTCACATAATTCAAAGAAAAATTACTAGCTTCAACTTCAATTGGATCTTCTTCTGCAAAATCTCGCATTTCAACAATTAAAGGATGACGATAAAGTGCATTACTGTCAATAACTACCTTGGCATCAGCTGCAAATATTTTTTCATCAGAAGTTTTTACTACAGGATTTATCTCAAACAAAGAGGCATCACTATTAATAAATGCAGCATATAAAGATTTTACAAATGCAATCATCTCTTTATAGGCATTGCCACTTAATCCTAAATTAAATGCTATTTTACGAGCTTGAAAATCAAGCAAACCTACTTTTGGGTCTATTTCTTCTGTGAATATTTCATCTGGAGTTTCTTCAGCTACTTTTTCAATATCCATACCACCATGTGGAGAATACATTACAATATATCTTCCAACCACACGATTAAGCAAAATACTCATATAAAGCTCTTTGATTTCGTTTGTGCCTGGATAATATATATCCTGTTGAACCAATACTTTATGTACTTTTTTACCTTCTGCTGAAGTTTGTGGAGTAATCAATTGCATACCAATCATAGCATTAGTAATTGATTGAACTTCATCTATTGATTTAGCAAGTTTTACGCCACCACCTTTTCCTCTACCTCCAGCATGTATTTGTGCCTTAATAACCAAGAAGTTTGAAGATGTTTTTTCCTGAAGAATCTTTGCCGCTGCAACTGCTTCATCAGAATTAAAAGCAACAATACCTTCTGGAACTTGAACTCCATATTTTTTCAGAATTGATTTACCTTGATACTCGTGTAAGTTCATTATTTTCTGTTTTTATTGATAACTATTATTTATATTAACCTAAATATAATTATTTTGTTTAACTCAATGATAAACATTTCTTATATTTTATTTTTTTGAATGCAATCCACATTCTTTAGATTCTGGATTTTCCCACCACCATCTACCTGCTCTTACATCTTCTCCTTTAGAAATAGAGCGTGTACATGGCTGACATCCAATACTTGGAAAACTCTGATCATGAAGTTTGTTATAGGGTATTCCTTTTTGCTTAATAAAATCCCATAATTCCTTTTCACTCCAATTGATTAATGGGTTTATTTTAAGCATATTATTTGCAGTGTCCCATTCAATCATTTGCATATCTTTTCGAGTAATTGCCTGTTCTCTTCTTAAACCACAAATCCAAACTTTTAAGCCATGAAAAGCTCTGTTTAAGGGTTCTATTTTTCGGATATTACAACAAAGTTTTCTGTTTTCAATGCTTTCGTAGAAAAGATTAATACCTTTTTCATTAACCATTTTTTCAACTTTATTCGTATCAGGAAAATAAATTTGAATATTAATTTGAAAATGTGAGTTGGTTTTTGAAATCAAACTATAAGTTTCAGGAAAAACTCTACCCGTATCGAGCGTAAATATTTTCACAGATTTATCAATTTCAGCTATAAAATGAGTTATTACCTGATCTTCAGCACCCATACTTGAAGCAAATGCAATTTCACTATTGTATTTATCAATAAAATATTGAAGAACTAAATCGGGATTGGCATTTAAAAATTGCTCATTTAGTTCCTGAATTGTTTTTTTGTCCATCATTTTTCTACAAATGTTTTTCTATTATTTGATTTAAATCTTTAGATTTGAATGGCTTAGATATAAAGTCATCCATCTCTGTTTCACGATACAAATCTAAGTCTTCTTTTAGAAAATTTGCAGTAAAAGCAATAATTTTTATTCTCTTTTCTAAATTATTTTCTCTCTCGTAATTTCTTATTTCTTTTGTTGCTGTAATACCGTCCATTACAGGCATTTGAATATCCATTAAAATAATATCATAATTGCTTGATTTGAACATATTAACAACTTCCAACCCATTATTTGCGATTTCAATGTCATAACCCATTTTACTTATTACACCTTTGGCAATTTTCTGACTCATTATATTGTCTTCGGCTAATAAAATTCTATACCTTTTGTTTTCAATAAAATTTTCCAAATCTAAATCATTATTTAAATTAAGTTCAATTTGATTTGACTTTTGGAATAGGATAGTAAACCAAAACTCAGAGCCTTTACCAACTTCGCTTTCCAACCCAATTTCGCCTCCATGAAGTTCCACCAGATTTTTAGAAATAGCTAATCCTAATCCAGTACCACCGTATTCTCTAGTTCTTCCAGAATATTCTTGAGTAAATTCCTGAAATAATTTATTTTTTATTGAAGTTGAAATTCCGATACCAGTATCTCTTACTCTAAATAGTAGTTTTATATTCTTTTCATTTTCATTTTCAATACTAACTTTAAGCGAAACAAATCCTTCTTTTGTAAATTTTATTGCATTACTTAATATATTACTTAATACTTGATTAAAACGTTTTCCATCACCAATTACAAACTGAGGAATATTCTGATTAATATCAACATCAAATTTTAAGCCTTTTGAATTCATCAATATTTTATTTTGAGAAATAATCATGCTTATTTGATTTCTTAAATTAAATTCAGCAAAAATAATCTCTAATTTGCCTGTTTCAATGTTTGAAAAATCAAGGATATCATTAAATATATTTAATAAATTATTTACAGATAAATTAATAACATCTAAATTTTCTTTTTGAGAAATGCTTAGATTTGAATCACTTATCATTTCAGTCATACCCATTATATGATTAAGTGGAGTTTTAATCTCATCACTCATTGTAGCTAAGAATCTACTTTTTGCATAAGTTGCTTCTTCTGCTTTTTCTTTAGCTATTTTAAGTTCCTGTTCAGCAAGTTTACGATCTGTAATATCTAATATTGTACCTGAAAGTTTAATAACATTTCCTTTCGCATCGATAATTGGTTTACCAATTGCAAAAGCATATCTAATAGACATATCAGGTAAATAAAAACGATAATCGAATTCATATGAAACACCCATTTTTATTGCATCTTCAATCGCCCTAATATACATTGCTTTATCTTCCGGATGAACCATAGAAACAAATTCCTCAAATGTAGGAAGCTTTTGAGAAGGCACTAATCCCAAAATTTTAAAAACTTCATCAGACCATTTAAACTGCATTATATCTATATCCAAAACCCAGTTTCCTAAGTGGGCTATACTTTGTGATTCTTTTATAAAGTTCTCACTTGCTCTGGTATTCGATTCAAGTTCTTTAAGTGTTGTAATATCCTGACAAACTGCCATATATTCAACTATCTCGTTATTTGAGTTATAAACTGCAGTATAAGAGCTATTCAACCATCGGATTTCTTCGTTTTTATCTTTAACTTTATGTTCTATACTAATTGATTTATTTGCTATATTTAATGAAGCAATCGAATTCTTAATTTTAAAAACTTCATCATTATCCAAAAAATAAACATAGTTCTTTCCTTCTACTGATTGATTTTCGAAATGAAAAAACGAAATGAATGCAGGATTTGAATATGAAATTGTTAAATCAGGTAACATTCTAAAAATTAAAACAGATTGATTTTCAACTAAATTTTTAAATCTCTTTTCACTTTCAAACAATGAAATTTGAGCTAATTGCCTTTCTTTGGTTTGCTTTTCAATTTCAATAATATGTTGATTAGTAGCATATTCTTGACGACTAGCATATTTTTTTAATATATATATTGAATAAATACCTATTATTAGCAAAAACAAATGAACCAAATAAATACCTATTAAATTTGGCTCTTTATAATATTTACCAGCTGAAAATTTGATACTTAATCCTCATTTTATCCCATTTTCGCTTACTTCCTCTTGATTATGGCATGTAAAGCAATTTTTCTCCATATTTATTGGAGCCATGAAGCGAAATGCAAGTTCATCTCTTTCTCCAACTTTTTCAAAAACAGTAGTTTCGCCAGAGATCAACTGATATATAGCACGTTTTTCCCAACTGTCAGCATTTGGGAAATACATATTCGAATCCATACCTACAACTCTGAAGCGAATGGTTCCTTCGGAATTTGTACTATTTGTAATCCATTGATTAACATATTTTTGATCGAGATTTCTCCAATTTTCCGACAGAGTGTCTTCCGACTCTATTTCTATTGAATCTGAAAGATAGTTTCTTTCATGAATTTCTCTCCAAAACTTATTAATTATAATATCCTTAAAAACAGTATTGGAAATATCCTGAATAATTTCTTTATTATTATTTTCAATATTTAGGTTTGACTTATTAATGGTATATAAATTATAAACGAGCGATAACAATACTATTATCACCCATGCTATAATTAAAAATGTAAAAATTCGTTTATTCATTTATACCATATAAAACGTAGATAAATAACAAAAAACATACATTTCTATATATTATGAAATATAATATTTTTTAAAAAGCTAAAAATAAACAGTTTAAATAATTAAATCCTCTATTAACCTAAAAAATCAAATAATTAAAATGTCCCATATATGAAAATTAATTCTAAAAACACTCAAAAAAACATGAACAATAAGAATTTATTTATCGATAACCCTGTTTGTATAAGCAAACTCTTTAATGAACATATTCCATTCGCTATATCTATCAATTTTAATCCAACCATATTGTATTTGCTGGTTTTGCTGTATTTCAAATGCAATATATTGATTATTAGCAACATTCCACAAACCTGAAGATGATGTAGTTCCTGAGTAACTCCAAAAGTAATGGAATAACAAACAAGTATCATTTTTCCAATTGAGATTTTTATCAATCATTGTTAAAGAATCAAGTTTAGCAGCCCATAAACTACTGTCATTAATTACTGCTATTAAATTGTTATTCAATGGTATAATTCTTAGCAAAGAATAACTATGGCCAGGGGAAACTGAAGCAAAAAACTCAAATTTTAAATCATCAGTTTGATCTTCATTTACATCAATTGCTTTAATAATTTTTGAATTTGGGTACGTGAAATTTATATTTATATCTGGATTTAAATCTTTTGATATTATCAAAAAGCCGCTATTTTCACCTGCTTTAATATTGTCTCTAGAATATTCCCTAATATGCTTTTCGTCTTTTTTACAAGAAAGTAAAAATATAAAAAGTAATAAAATATAAAAATTATTGTTTTTCATATGTTTATAATTTGTTATTTGTCTGTATTTCATTAATTTGATTAAACCTAACAGGTTTTAAATACCTGTTAGGTTTCCCTGTAATAATCATCCAACTGTGTGTCAAATTACTTTGTCATGAATGTTTCATCTGTTTATTTTATTTATATGTACATATGGAATTATTCACTTCATATATTTTTTTAATGTGTTCATGAACTTTGTTTCGCCAAATAAACATCCTCCTATGTGTGAATTTTTTCTCATGGCTCATTTCATCATTTTATATATTGTTATTTGTTAGTTTTACACAAACCTATTTAGTGTTTAATAATTCACAATAATCTTCCTAAATTTATAATAACCAATGTTATAAAAGTCTAATAAAATCTCAAATCAAATCCAGATATTATTTGAACTTAATTGAGAATAATCAACAAAAATATCAATTAAACAACTTTACAAATTAAAGTAAAACGTCAAATATAAGAAGCATTAAAACTTTTTTTCGTTTAAAAATATTTAACTGACGATTTAAATTTACATATCGTGACTTCTGAAAATTGCTTTTTCATCTTAGAGCTTTAACTTTAAAGTCCTTATTTACAGCAGTTAACTTCGTTTTAGAATCTCGTTTGCCTTGAAAAATCTAATTTTCAGAACCCCTCTTGTAATAAAACTTAAGCTTTACGCACCATTTCATTAAATTCATTAATCATTTCGTCCCATTTATCTACCTGATGGAAGAGTTTATTCCATATTTCATGGTCGTACCATAATTGATTAAGATCTTCTATTTCTTTGGCTTGCTGTTCTACCCATGTAAAATATTTAAGATTATGAATTGCTTTACGATCTATATATGTAAGTTCTTTCATATTATCTGTTTTTTGACCAAGCATACATTTTTCATAATCTTTAGCAGATTGCAAAACAGTATAATCCCCTTTTTCTTGCTGTAATTCATCAATACGAGAAATATACATTTCAGCAGAATCTGTTGCTAAAGTAAAAATTACATCATCACCATTCATTTCGAAATGTTTTGCAGTTTTAATTGCAGAAAGAATATTTCCAATTCCTGAAATCCCTATCATGCTTAGATTTGCAATAAATCCCTCATCAAAACCTTCAGCTTTTAAGAATGCTTTGCCTTCGTTTTCGTTAAATAAACGAAGCAAACGCATGCAATCTTCATCGTCAATTGCTGTTACAACATCGGTATTTTTTACATTATGCACCCATGGAACATGTTTATCGCCAATACCTTCAATACGATGCCCTCCAAAACCATTCATCAACAAAGTAGGACATTGTAAAGCTTCAGAAGCAACTACTTTCATATGAGGATGAATAGTACGTAAATAATCACCAGCGCCAATAGTTCCGGCAGATCCTGTAGCAGAAACATATGCCGCCAATCGTTTTTTATTGCCATCCAATTGCTGATATACTTCTTCTATTGCTTTTGCAGTAACATTATAATGCCATGCCGGATTTCCAAATTCATCAAATTGATTGAAAATGACACAATCTTTTCGATTACGGCGAATATCCCAGCATTTGTCATATATTTCTTTTACATTTGATTCGCAACCAGGTGTGGCAATCACTTCTGCTCCAATCTCTTTCAACCAAGCAAAACGTTCTTTACTCATTTCTTCAGGAAGTATGGCTACTGCTGTAACACCCATTAAATCAGAATCGAAGGCTCCTCCCCTACAATAGTTACCTGTTGATGGCCAAACTGCTTTATGATAACTTGGATCAAATTCTCCTGTTATAATTCGGGGTGCCAAACAACCATAAGCTGCTCCAACTTTATGAGCTCCTGTAGGAAACCATTTACCAATAAGCACAATTATTCGAGCATCAATACCTGATAATTTCTTAGGAATTTCCATATAATTAACTTTTCCATACAAGCCACCTTTTTCTTTTGGTTCGTTTTTCCAACTGATTCTAAATAAGTTAAGTGGATTTAATTCCCACAAGCCAATATTCTTGAGTTTGTCTTTAATCTCATCCGGAATTAAATCAGGATTACTCATTTGTGCAAAAGTAGGAAGCACTATCCCTTTTTCTTTAAACCGTTTTACAGCGTTATCACGAACACCTGTATTAACTACTTTATCAATAATTTGTATCATGTTTTAGTGTTTTTTTTAAAGTCCGAAGATTGAAGACCGAAGTCTGAAGTTCAAGGACATATTATTTAAAATTTTTGTTTTTTACTTTATTTATACTTATTTAATCAAACATTTATTGCTTGCAAATGGCTGCTAAAGGCAATAGTCCTTTAAACATCACATACATTTCAGCAGCAAAATCAAAATAAGCTTCTTTAACACAACTTGCTTTAAAAACAACCTTGCCGATTTCAAATTTATCAGCATTTATTTCTGCACTAATCTGATCAGTTTCATATATAAATCTGTTGTTTTCTAAAGTTAAAGTTTTTACAAATTGTTTGTCTTTAAAAATCAATACACTCCTATCTTTCATTTCATTAAAATAGTAGCCAAATTCTGCTTCTTTAAAACTTTTCATGTTTAAATAAAAATGTGGCTTTTCTTTATAAGGAGCTCCTGAAGTAGGACAAAAAGTATTGCAATTGCCACACTCATTGCAGAAATCAGCTATATTGACGATTTGTGTTGTTTGATTGATTTTAAATTCTTTATCCTTCTCAAGAAGAATTCCTTTATCTGTAAGAATGGCTTTTGGCAAGATTATTTGTTGTTTATCAACCTGATAAGCATAATTTGCAAAGTTAGGACAAACAGTTACACAAATATTGCATATTTCATCGCAATACAAGCATCTATCAGCTTCTTTTTCAGCTTGTTCTTTAGTAAAAGTTTTACTTAACTGATTAAAATTTCGTCTTTCATCAACTGCAATTTCAAAAGGATGTTCAGTTTTAATCCTTTTTGATTTCCTATGAATCAAATCTTTATAACTTAATGATTTGATATCAGATACATATATTGGTTTCTGAATATTTGCAGCTTTAATGATTTGTTCTGCAGTTTTTCTACCATCACCAATTGCATTAATTGCAGTGGAAGCACCTCTTAAAGCATCTCCACCAATATAAACTCCAGGAATTTTAGTTTTATAATCACCTGTTTTTGAATGCAAATAACTATTATCAATAAAATCTATATCCAAATCCTGACCTATTGCAGGAATTATGGTATCAAAATACATTTCAAATTCTGAATCTTTAATTTTTTGGATTTGTTTTCTTCCATTTTCATCTTTATCAGAAAGTTGCATTTTTGAACAAAGCAATCCATTAATTTTTTCATTCTCAATTAAAATATTTTCGGGTGCAATAAGTTCATAAATTTTAATACCTTCTTCAATTACAGCTTTAATTTCACCCTGATCAGCAGGCATTTCTGATATCGTGCGTCGATAAATTATACTAACACTTCCATTTTCTCCAACCAATCGCCAAGCAGTTCGGGCTGCGTCCATTGCTGTATTACCACCACCAATAATTGCAACATTTTTCCCAATCCCTGTACTTTCCCCTAACTTTGCCTGTTTTAGAAACAACAAAGGGTCTAATAAACCAGAGATTTCATTAAGCGGAGCAAAATCAAGTTTTTTCGACAATTGAGCACCTGTAGAAATATAAATGTATTCATTTTGTTTGCTTAATTCATTAAACAGATTTTTGTCAACTTTAATATTAAAATGAAATTTAACACCAGCATCTTCAATTCGCTTTAAATCAAAATCTATGGAATTATTTTCAAGCCTAAATGATGGAATCACTGATCTTACCATCCCACCTACATTTGACTTTTCATCATAAACATTTACATCAAAACCTGCTAAAGCCAGATAAAAAGCACAACTTAAACCAGATGGCCCAGCTCCGATAACCGCTACTCTGATTCTTAAATCACTAAAATATTTATCAATATTAATATTCCCATTTTCAGAAATATATCTCTTTATTTCTCTGATTTGTAATGATTCATCATAATTCATTCTGGTACATTTCAACTGACAGGGATGATCACAAATCATTCCTGTAACATTTGGTAATGCATTGGTTTTCATTATTTCAGCAAAAGCCTTATCCGGTTCAGATTTTGCAGTATGGTACATATATTGAGGAATATTCTGATTTGTTGGACATGTATCAACACAAGGTGCTGAAATACAGTCAAAATAACCCAATATTTTCCTGGTCTTTATTGTTTGTTCTCTAATGATTTCCTTTTTATATGCTTTATTTTTAGATACAATTTCTGCATAATTTTGCAGATTTATTAAAGCAGAATAATTAATATTATTGCTGGAAACACCACTTTTTTTAATTATATAATCGTCAATATCAACAGCATCTAATGCATTAAGTGCCTTTGAAAGTTCTTCAGAATATTGAAAAAGCCTCATATAACCACCAGGTTTTAATAAATCTGTACAAACTGTAACAGGTTTGAGATTGCAAGCAATTAATTCAGGAAAATTAAAACAATCAGCTCCAGCTGAAAAAGAGATATCCAATTTACCATCAAAATCCTGTTGAAGTTTAGCAGCTAGCTTTACACTTATAGGATGTAAAGCTCTACCACTCATATAGTTCATGCTTTCCTTTTTAGGAAGAATTTCTCTGATATTTACAGATTCTAATGTATTCGTTAGTTTTATACCAAATTCAACATTGTGATCAATTGCAGCTGTTTGTAGTTTTTTTATCAGTGAAATGGCATCAGGATACTTTAAATCATGTGCAAAGGCTTCATCAGGAACAATAGTTTCAAATCCTAAATCTTCATTTAAAATTCTTATAAGATCTTCTTTCCCAAGCAACGTTGGATTTAATTTGATGGTAGTATGTAGTTTTTTTTCTTTAATTAAATACAATCCAATGCTTTCAATTTCTTCAGGCGGACAACCATGCATGGTTGATAAAGTTATATTATCTGAAATACAATCTGGAATTTCAACATCATTAGCCCAAGGTATAAGATCTGCTATTGATAATAGTTTCTCCGCTTTTTCAACTCTGCAATCTTGCATTTTTGAGAAAAACCATTGTACATTTTCTTTTAAAATACCATCTAAGTTATAGCCGGCACTCATATTAAAAATGGTAGCAACCTCTTTAAACCCCATTTTATATGCTAATAAATGTATGATTATCCACGCATTAAGATATTGATCATAGGATTCAGCTATTTTTAATTCCTGCGACCATTCGCAGTTATAACCTTCATCAGAAGCATCTATACAAGGTTTTGTAACTTCAAGTTCATCAAGAGTTTGTATCGTTTTTAATTCAATATATCTTGCACCACAAAGCCAAGCCCCTATTATATTTTGCGACAATTGTGAATGTGGCCCGGCAGCTACCCCTAAAGGTAAATGCAATGGTTTATTATATCGATAAGTGATTAATTTATTATCATTTTTTTTATATATCACTTCTTCAGGAATGCCTAGCAATGAAGTATTTTCTTTATCAGAAAAAATAAATTTTATAAGTTGCCTTAATGTAATAATTTGAAATTTGTCTGTCATAAATTTTTTTAAATTTATTATTATGACTTACAAAAGTAATGATTTTACTTTATCTGGCAATTTAAAAAAGAAAATTTTTTAACTTTTAATTGATAAAAAAAGGCAAGTTTCTTTTTAAAAAACTTACCTCATTGAAAGAAAATCGATTTTTCTTATTTTGTGCTTAAAATATAAAATTTCGTTTCTAATGGGTTTAATTCATTTGAGGTCGATTTTAATTTGTTACCTGCTGCATCTACCTCAATCAAATTCATTGTTTTATTTGTTAATTGATTTTTTATGTTTAAAATGGTTTTTTTGCCTTCCAATTCACGAAGTTGGATTTTAATATAGTCATTTTCAAAAGGCAAAACACTTATTAACAGCACATTTTCAGGGATTTCACCTAGATATCGACCTTCAGAAACTGCATCTCCTTCGCCGCCTCCTGAAATTACTCTACTCAAAAACGGAATACGACAATTCCATCCAAATTGAGTTGCTGAAATATTTGAGGCATTACTTAAAGATGTAATATTATAAGTCCAATTATGCCCACCTCTTTGATCGGCATTGAAATTTGTTGTCCAGTAATTATTCATTGGCCACGAATAAATATGCGTTGTTTCGGGGGTTGCTCCAGCTTTAAATCGGCCTGTATTGATATTTCCAAACTGAACCAAAGGCATTTCATTACAATTCATTACAATTTGAGAATTCGAATTTCTAACAGCGGTAAAACCTTGAATCAAAGCCCAATCAGAAGAAGAACCATTAATCTGATCTTTTCCATTTTCAATAACTCCTCCGGCAACTTCCGAAAAATTTTTGGCATTATTTAATACAAATGGAAATGCAATATAAAAACTTTCAGGTTCAACAATATTCTTTTTAATCAATTGAATATTTACATCTATTCTTTTTTCTGTTTTAAAAACCCTGAATTCAATTATAAAGCCACGTGGATTTTCAACAGTTTCTGATTCTCCTAAAAAACGATAAGCATCCCATATATCTCCTTTATAAACACCATCATAACTAATTTTATCTAAAGCTTTTCTTTGATAAGAATTTAATTTAAATGATTCCAATTGAGATCGATTACCAAGTTGTTCTAAAATAAATTCTCCCAATTTTACTTTTTCTGATTTATCAATTAAATTAGCGGCTAAATCTTTATCGTAAAAAGTATTAATTACAGCTTTTTTATAATCAATTTCGATTTTATACCATTGATTTTCAATAACGGGAGTTTCCATTGTTGAAGATTTTTTCAATTCATCCTCCGTATCAACAAAGAATTTCTTGTATCCAAATGCAGGTATATTTCTCAGATATACAGCCCAGTAAGTACCATCAGAACGGCTTGAAATTGGTTGTGTGGGATAAATATTGCCTTGTTTATCTGTAATAATCGCTTTTTTGCCAACGCCAACCATTTGATGATCAATATAAACTGTAGCCAAACCATTTCTGTTCCAATTTAATGTATTGAAAATAAGCAAAGAAGTTTGTTTTTCTTTTTTAAATAAACTTTGAAGCAAACCCATACTTTCTTCACCTATTGAAGCAACTCTCCTATTCGCTTCCCATGCATAAGAATCTTTTAAAGCACGCTGTTCCATAGTTCCTTGTGAAAGTGGTTCTCTAACACTTTCGGAATAACCGGTTGTATGTTCAGTATAAAATAGCATTGCTTCTTGAGCTTCTTTGATATTGTTTTTGGTTTTATCAGAAATCTTCATTCCTGATAATTCAGCCATTGCCAAACCAGAAGTGTTTGCATTAAAAGAAGCTGAAGCATTACGACAAACTGCAACTTCACGGGCAGAAGCACCGATACCATCTGCCCACCAATCGGGCCAATAAGCTTTAATTATCGGTATGTTTTTCGAATATTTTGCTTCCATTTTCTCCATAAATGAAGTGGAAGTGGAAGTGGTTAATTTTGGATATTCATAAATATCATTCCATTGTTTTATTAGTTCTGACAAAGTTGTTGAAGGAGGTGAATTATCTGTTAAATATCCTGAATGTTGAATTGAAATTTCATTATAAGGATAGTTTTTCTTATCCAAATCAATTAGATAGCTTAGCATTTTATCACTAAACTTATTAATTTCTGCAGCTTGAATTTCAAAAACCGTATTTCCAGTCATATAATGTTCAGCTCTGAAAGTCAACATTCTTTTACCTGAAGGCGATTCCCACCAGAAAAGACTAGGTTTATCAAAACAAATTAAAGCCCGATGTCCATGAGTTCCCATGTTTAAGTATTTTACATTCATCGAATTAAAATAATCATTTAGGCACCATCCAATACCATTTACATCATTTTGCATAGCCAATTTAACATCAATACCCGCATTTTTAATTCGCCCCAAAGCATCAAGTGATGCTGCCATTTGTGATTCATCAGGTAATTCAGAAAAATTAAAATACATTGCAGTAACTTCTATTCTCCCTTCTTTTACTCTTTTTTTCAAACGTTCAATCTGAATTTGAGGACGGGTTTTCAGATATTCATCTACCGCCCATGAAGCTTCGCAAACCCATTTGAATTTTGCATTTTCAGGATAATTATCTGTAGCATCGCAATAATCAAGTGCATAATCAATATATCTTAAATGTTCGGCTAATATTTCAGTTTGTGATCGAGTGTAACCAATATCTGTGTGGCTATGCTGTACAAAACTGATTTCCCACTTCTTAACTGGGTCTAATTTTATTTCGTTTTCTTCTGATATACCATCAATTTCTGAACGGATTTTTATTTGTTTTGCTTTTGATACCGGATTGAGTTTCATACGGATATAATTGTGTCCGAAAACTAAATTCTGACTTAATATCAAATTGTTATCAACATAAAATTTTGCTGCTGTTTCTTTTCCGAAATAAAAAATACTTGCGGTTGCCAATTGCTTTAGTTGATTTCCTTCTTTGAGTAATGCAGGTAATGCTTTAATTTGCAATGTATTCTTAATTTGCTTGCGATAAGTCATATACCATGAAGTGAGCGAAGATTTTCCGCCACTTACTTTTAACTTAATTCTTTCACCAGATTTTAATTTCCCCTTTTGTATCCTCAACTGCATATATCCATGATGATCACCATATTGATCTGTCCACATTTTATTAAATTTGAGGAAGGATTTTTTATTTGACGTTATTTCCCAATTTGGATTGCCATCAGAATAAAAATCAAAAACATCACCTGTTGAAGCTTCCAATTTAAATTCTGCTTTGCCTGGACTTGATCCAATAGCGGCTATCCACATAAATGAAAGATATTCCTTATTTTCCGAAATATTATTAATAATATCGGTCTCCCATTCCATAAAATCTGTTCCATCGGTTGCTCTTATTAAAATACTTTCTTTTAAATCGGGTATAAACGAATGGTATTGAAAATCAGTTCCTGTTATTTTCGTATTATAACCATTAATTAAAAAATCGGCTGGATTTATAAAATTTTGAGATTTGATGTGATAAAAACAACAGAATATCAGGACAGTAAAAAAAAATACTTTTTTCATATTAAACAATAAATTATTATCCGCAAAGATATTAAGTTATTATTCATTTCAAATTTATTTAAGAGAAATTTAATAAAATGATTTTAATATATTTATGCTTTTTTTATTTCTATTTCTAAATTTTTAGCTTTAAGCTCATTTATTAAATCATTGGTATTAATATTTTCTGATTTAATAATGATTTCAGATAAATTATAAAACTGTTCTCTAACATTAAGTTGTTTAATGATAAAGAGTTTTAATTCTTCTAAGGTTAGATTTTTCAATAGAGGACGTTGTTTTTTTGAATGAATTAATCTATCGAAAATGGAATTGGGATGTAGTTTTAAAAATACAGTAATTCCATTTTCTTTAATAATATTCATATTGTCAAAAAAACAAGGTGTGCCACCACCTGTTGAAATTACAGTATTTTCGTTTTGTAATGATTCGGTTAAAACGATACGTTCTAATTCTCTAAATTTATTTTCACCAAATATTTCAAAGAAATCTGTAATTGCCATTTTATATTTCGATTCAAAAGCTTCATCAGTATCAATAAATTCCATACCAAGTCTGTAGGCAAGTTTTCTTCCTATTGTAGATTTTCCACTCGACATATAACCTATTAGTATGATATTCATAAGTGTATATTACAAAATTTTATTTCCATTTATTTTTCAATCTTTTCTTTTTATTGTTATTTACACCCGAATTGTGAGGTTTATTATTTGTACCACTTGAGCTTTTGTATTCTTTGTTTTTTGTCTTAATAAAAAAATTAAATTTATAAGCAACTCCAAACGACATATATCCAAATCCTTCTAGTTCGGTATTTGTTGATTTAAAAGCATCTAGCTTATCAGTATTAACATAATTCAAAGTAGTTTCAAAATTTACAAGCCAGTATTTATCAATATTATAGCCTATCCCTAAACCAAATTTTCCCATAGATTCGGTAGTTAAATCGGTTTTACTTTTTCCATTATTTGTATATCCAACTTCTGAAAGAAGATTATTTGTTCCAATTTCTTTTCTTACTGCATTATAACTAGTCAAGCCCAATCCAGCGATAGCATAATATCTAAATTTCGGATTATCCTGTCTGTGTATAAATAAATCTATAAAATTCAAAGTTAATTCACCTTCCATAGAAAACAATTCGCCTTCAAAATACATATTCAGGTTTTCATTACTACCCGAAAGTTTTCCATATTTAATATGACCTCTTGTAGCTATTAAAGGAGTTATATTTTTTGAAAGAACAAAATCTCCCATCAAACGTTTTTGATCATAATAAAAACTACTGAAAGGGGTATTATTCCAAAATCTTCCTTTATTATCATTTACATCACCATAAAAATAGGATGTTCCAATATTAAAACCAACCTCCCAACCTTTGGTTATGGGATAGTTTATATGAAATTGAGAAAATGAATTAGTTGAAATTAGAAAAAGAGGAATAAATAATGATAGATAAAGGTGTTTTTTTATTTTCATTTTTAGTTATTAAATTATCACTTCCATTTATTATGTAATTTTCTTTTTCTTTTATTTTCGAAGCCCGAATTATGAGGTCTATTATTTGTTCCGCTTGATTTTTTCCAATTATTATTTCGTGTATGTATATTTAAATCAAACTTATAGGCAATTCCAAACGACATCAAACCATAACCTTCAAGCATGGTATTTGTGGATACTAATCCATCTAATTTATCAGAGAGTAAATAGTTGAGAGAAGATTCAAAATTTACTTTCCAATATCTATCTATATGATATGCAACACCCAAACCTAATTTTATAGTTGTTGAGTTATTATTTGAAGATTTTGTATTTCCATAATTACTATATCCAACGGAACTTAAAAATTTGTTGGTAGAAATTTCTCTTCTTACTGCATTATAACTACTAAAGCCTAAACCAGAAAATGCATAATATTTAAATTTACGACTTTCAGGTCTTTTCATAAAATAATCAATATAATGAAAATGAACATCCAAACCAAAAGTCATAATATTTCCATTGAAATAGCTGTTGAGTTCGTCGCTGTTACCTGATAGACCTCCAAAAACAAAATGAGAACGTAAATGAAGATATGGGTTGATAATTTTACCAATTGACAAATCGCCCATAAGTTTTTTTTCTTCAAAATAAAAACCACTTAATGGAGTACTTCGCCATATACGTCCTTTATTATCATTAACATCTCCGTAAAAATATGATAAACCCAAATTAAATCCAATATCCCAACCTTTTCCGAAGGGATATGCATAAGAATACTGAGCTATCGTGTTTTGATAACTCAATATTAATACAATGATAGTTAAGGATATATGTTTAAAATATTTTCTCATTTGATACTCTCAAAATCTTATTCAAAATTAACTGAATTATTTATACTTACAAACATTTATCAACGTAAAATGTTTGGTTTTATTTTATCATGGCAAGTCATTTGGTTTTGAATAATTTGTGTCGTTAATAAATTCGAAATCGCTTAATGTATTTAAAAATGCTTTTAATTGTTTTTTTTCGTTTATTGTTAGTTGAACTCCTCCATTATGTGCTTGATGCATAAGCGAATTTGTATAAGGTGTTAGTAAAACGCTTTCGCTGTAAAAATCGATAACTTCATCTATGTTTTTAAATCTTCCATCGTGCATATAAGGAGCTGTTAGCATAATATTGCGTAAAGTGGGTGCTTTGTAAGCTCCTTTATCTGAATTGAGATGTGTAACTGAATAACGGTCTTTGGGATCATCAAAAATACTATCTTTCCCATTGTTATAATATAAATTGGTAGTAAACAAAGGATTGCCTCCCCCTCCATGACAATGAAAACAATCTGCTCCTGTTTCTGTAGTAAAAAGCACATAACCTTGAAGTTCTTCGCTCGTGAGATTGCTTTCTCCTCTTAAATACTTATCGAATTTACTATTTGATGAAATCAGGGTTCTGACAAATTGAGCTATTGCTTTGCTTATTCGTTCATAATTAACTTCTGATGTTCCGAAAGCAGCTTTAAACATGGGCGGATACTTTGGAATAGCTGCAATTGTGTTTACAGTTTGCTCAACACTGCCGTTAATTTCGTGAGGTGCAGTTATTGCCATCCAAACCAATGATTCAATATTTTTATAATGATATTGAGGTAATGAGGGTACTCCATACAATGTATTTCCCAGTTGATTATTATCCTGATTGATAAATCCGCTCCAAAGATAGCCGGATTTATTAAAAACCAGATTAGCCAAAGTCATATTGTAATGAGGTGTTTCAAGTCCAGTTAAACCAAAGGTTTTGCCTCCAGGAAAGCGGGGATTATTGATTCCGACTTCAAAAGCATTTGATTGCACATGGCAAGTAGCACATGTCATTTGAGAATCGGGGTGCAAACGACCTGATAATCTGCCATCGTAAAACAAATATCTACCCAAACGAACACCTTCTATCGTCATCGGATTATCGGAAGGAATATTTAGCTCAGTAGGAAAGAATTTTGGTATTTTTATTTGATATGGTGTAGTTTGAAAATGAGTTTGTTCTGAGACTTTATCTTTTACACAGGCTGTAAATGATATTATCAAAAGTAAAAATATATATTTTGCTAAACTTTTCATTTCAATATTATTATTCCTAAACCGTTATGCTTTTAAATGTTATTACAAATTCATTGTAGCTGATAGCATAAAACCTCTGGGTATTTGTGTTTCTAACACCCATCGTTTGCCATTGTCTGTTTTGGGCGGAAATGTGAACTCAGCAAGTTGAAACCCTAAATCAAATAAATTATAAAGGGATAAATTGACATCGAATAGTTTATCGACAAAATAGAATTTGTAGCGAGCTCGCAATTCTGTATTATAAAAACAATCTTCGCGACGTGATAGCTGGCCCGTAAACGGATTATCTCCTTTTACATTGCTGTTCCAGATAGCTATTTGATTGTCGCTGATTCCAGTTCCGAAAGAATTTAACGACTGCCCATCCTTATATTTATATTGGAATGCAAAACTAAGTTTATCTGTTACATTATACGAAATCAACAAACGACCAATATAAGATCGGTCGGCATCCAGACGTCCGGTATAATAGAAATATGTGTTTGGATTTGCCATCGACTCTGATAATACCGAAAGATTATTATGTAGAACACCATTACCCATCGACCCAAAACCGACTAACATATAAGCTGTAAATGAAGCAGATATATATAAACGGCGACTTTGGTATTCATATTTCAGATTTAATCCGGAATAAAAAGGATTGCTGTATAAAAAAGAATTATCGCCTGTCCCCTGCTGCATCAGTTCTGAATAATTATTTGCAGTTGTATAATTTACTGTACCCGGATTTAAGTAATACACTGGACGTATATCGGGTGCTTCGGTTTTGTAAATATTGATATTCTCATTTATATAATAACCTATTTCCGAAGCCGGTTTGCTGTATGTAATTCCCCATAAATCTCTGTACTGACGATACTGTCCTGTAATGGTAAATAAACTGCGTTTTCCGGCTCTGATTTCTATCGGCACATCAAAATAAATTTCGTTTGGCTGTTTTAAACTGCTGCTGAGCGAATGATATTTACCTCCTGTTGTAGTAAAGAAATTGCCTTTTTCGTTTGTTTGAAATACCTTATCAGAATTAATATCATCCCATTCATGTATATAACCTATCATATAATCGGGTGAATAAAAACGAATATAATCGGCATCGAATGGCAATTGCTTTTTACCTACCAGGACTGATATTTTTATTTTGGGCAGTATCTGAAATCCCGCATTTACAGCCATTTGCCACGATGGATTTACATACGAATTAACGCTAACCAAAAAACCATCTAAAGTTAAACTTGCTTCGGCTTGTAAATTAATTTTATTACTCAGAAAATTTTGATTGTACTTAATACCTGCCTCATTGTCGAGCAAAGCTCCGGCAAATGTATTGTGCTGCCATTGATAATAATAATGTGAAGAATAATCGCTGGTGGTAGATTGATAATATACCGTATTATAACTGGTGGATTGCGATGGGCTGAATATCATAAGTCCATTGTTGAAATCTGCTTGCAAGCTAAAGTATTTTCCAAAAGCTTGTTTTTGTTTGTGATTTGCCGATATTTCAAAACTGTTGCCATCGGCATACCAGGGTTCTAATCCTTCGCCTTCTACATCCACAAAATTGCGACTGAAATTGGGCTGATTGTGCTTAATATTTTTGAATGAAAAATTAATTCCGCTGCTGTATTTATTGTTTTTACTTCCGTATAACGACAAATTAATGTTTTTAAGCTTTGCCGTTTCGTTTTGAGCGTAATAATATTCGCTGTACAACTGATCGCGATCGGAAACGCTAAGCAAATAGCCGTTATTATCGAACAAAGATTTGCTTATAAGCGGCAGATTTCCATTGATATGAAACTGTAGATAGTTTTCGGTATAATAGGAATTGGCGCCATCATAATTAAATCCGATATGCGAACGCTGACCCGAATTGAGATATATATTCTGATACAGTTTGCCGTATTTAGTATTTAAAATATTGTGCAGCATCAGATGTCCGTTGTCTCTTACCTTACGGCGATATTCAATAGGTTTCAGCAATCGCTGATAGGGCGAAACATGTCCGGTAACCTGATTGATAATATAATCGGCATTGGAAAGGCGGTCGCCAAGACTGCCATGATTCCATTGCAGAAAAACTTTTTCTTCCATAGCGGCAGTGTTACTGAATTGGATTTCATTATTATAAATATCAATACTTACATCTGTATCAAACATAAAAGGTTTGTGAAGGGCATTACCCGGAAAGAACATATCATTGATATTAAAACCGTTGTAGGTGTATTGATTCCATTTGTAACTACCTCCCATTATTGAAAAGGTGTAGGGATTTGGCTGCGAATAATCGCCAGTGGTTTCGAGCTGATGAATGGTGAAATCGTAGTAATTGTCAACAAAATGTTCGAAATTGTTGTGCAAATACCATTTTGAAAAGAACTCGGAAGTAAAATTCTTTTTAGGATAATTAA